>DATHIE010000795.1:0-14426 GCA_035316905.1 Chryseolinea sp.
AACCTCGTCAATGCTTTTAAGACAGACGCTGCAGGCTTACCGTTACTCGATACCTACAATGACGAAGGCCTTGAGGTTACGAGTGACGAGGGCCTGCACTCATCAGATACGTTTACTCCATACACCGGAACGCTTGACCCGCGCTTAGACTGGACTGTTGGGCGCCGCGGACTACCCTATCACGATTGGGGTAATCATCCGGGAGACGCATGGATACGAGACCAGGCTTATGGGGGTCCCTATTTGCCGAAAAAAAATGTTATGGACAAAGCCCACGAGCAGGAATACTATGATCGAACAGCCGGGTGGGCAAGCTTCAACGCCAACAACCTGAAGCTGCTTCGTTATGCCGATCTTCTGTTGTATGCAGCCGAAGCTGAAGTCGAATTAGGCAACCTCGAAGTAGCCCAAGAGTTGGTGAACCGCGTTCGATTACGGGCAACAGATCCAGCCACATGGGTTCATAAATATATCGACCCTGAAAACCCATCGATCGGATTCACAAATATTCCAGCAGCAAATTACCTTATTAAGCTCTACACTTCTGGCCATTTTACGTCGATGGGGAAGGATTACGCGCGGAAGGCCGTTCGTTTTGAACGAAGACTTGAGCTGGCAATGGAAGGTCATCGGTTCTTTGATTTGGTCCGGTGGGGAATGGCCGCGGAGGAAAAGAACAAATATTTTCAAACGGAAAAGATAAAAAGAACCTATATGGCGGAAGCCTATTTTAAAGAGGGGAAGAATGAATATCTGCCCATACCACAGACTGCTATCGATCTCAGCTTTAAGGATGGCATTGGCACCCTGGAACAGCATAAGGGATATCAATAAACTATTTTCCAATCATGACCAAGGCGATAAAGCGGTTTGAACAACTTTTAGCTTCAGCTATAACTTGTGTAATGGTATCCGTGCTAAATTCAATTGCTCAACCGGTCTATTCCCCCTCCGACTACCGCTTCCAACACTACGACATGTCCGATGGACTTGCGTCAGAAAATGCGCAAGAAATTGTGCAGGATAGTTTGGGATACTTATGGATACTCCACGCCAATGGATTGAGTCGTTATGACGGGTACACGTTTAAATTTTACAAGCACGACCCATCGGACGAACTTGGCCCTGGCCCTCCTTTAGATGGCCACCTGGAACTGGATCGGTCTGGCAACCTGTGGCTAATAAGCTTCCAGGCATTGAACCCTGATCGCCAAGTTATCATTACAAAGTATGATCGGAAAAAGGATTCGTTCATCAAATATTATCCAGATATGAAAGGCGCAATAGGTCAGCGTCCCTATTTTGATAAAGATAACACCACAGTCTGGATAGGCTCCCGAGGCAGAGGTTTGTATCGTTTCGACATGCAGACAGGAGAAACGAAAGTTTACTTGAATATGGCTGGCGATTCTGTTATAGACCTTACACGGGATACTCCCATGGAACAGCGAAACGCAATTTTTGCAATGAGCGATCGCGATTCAATCTTATTGCTGGCCACGTGGAAAGGTCTTTGGCAATTTGATAAAGCCACCAAAAAGTTCAGCCATCCTAAGTGTCACCCGGCAGACTCATCAATGCTCTACAACGAACCAATCCATTCCATTCTTGAATGGCCTGAGTATAACACTGACCTGTGTTTTGTGATTTACAATAGGGGATTGATAAAATCCAACCGCGACCTTTCAGAAAAAGCCACAACACTATTTGTGGGCCTGAGCGGGACGCGTGATAGAAGTTTTCTGCGGGATAAGTACGGGGTTTTCTGGCTGACCGATATCAATAAAGGACTATTCAGGTATGATCCTAAGGATGGGTCGCTAGTCAATCTTAAGTTAGACCCTTCGGATCCCTACTCGCTCCGTAGCAATAGACTGACCGGTTTCACCATTGATCGTGATCAAAATCTATGGGTAGCGACGCAAGATCGTGGAATAAGCAAACTAGCTAAACAAAGCCTGCGGTTTTATAACTACGATTTCAAAGCAGACGTAACTGGGAATACATTATATAAAGCGAATGCAAGAAATCTCCTCATTGTAAGTCAAAGTAAACTCTCACAGGAAGGAGACAATGATATCATGCTCTCCACTGTCAACACATCCAATGTTGGCAAGCTGGAGTTTAAGAAAGTTCACATGAATTATCCTCTCAAAGGAAGAGTGACTCAGTTAGCGAGCGGTACGAAGCGCTTGTGGATAGGGACTGGTGGTCTATATGGCGAAGGAGTCGTGGGTTTACCTATAAATCACACTTCAGGGTTAATTGAATCGGGGCCAGCGCTGGTATTCGGGCATGACCCTAAAAATAAAAATACAATCGGGGGTAGTATTTTTAATGTTTCAAATGTAAGTATTTCTGGCCTGTGGGAAGACTCGGAGCAAAACTTATGGATCGGCAGCGGTACCATGGAAGGTGGATTGAATAAAGTGAGCTTGAACAAAGAGTATGGCAAAGAGGGTTCAGTTGTCCGTTATAATCATATCACAGCTGATTCAAATTCACTTAGTAACGGCGTTATCTGGTGGGAAATGTATCCCGAAGACAAAAACTCTTTTTGGGTAATCACAGCGTCAGGGTTGGACCTGTTTCGGAATGGAAAATTTGAACATTATTTTAAGAACGACTATGTATTGACAGTAAAACGAGATTCCAAAGGCGCATTGTTGGTGGGCACAACAAATGGCCTATACGAAGGTATCGATGGACAACGATTTACATTCAGGAAGAATCCATCAAAGATCCTTTCGAACACGGGGGTCGCTGCATTTCAAGAAGATAAACTGGGTCGCCTGTGGATCTCGACGCATCGGGCTATCCAGTGCTATGACCGTCAACGAAATGTTGTCGTCCAGTTTGCTAAGACCGAAGGCATCGATTTTGCACGGGATTGGGTAGAGCAAACTTCGGATGGAGTTCTTATGACTGCCGATGCGCAAGGTGTGACACTGTTTGATCCGACTTCATTCAAAATTGACGAGACCTCTGTATTGCCGGTCATCACGCGCCTCACAGTAAACAACGAGACTCCCCTAATCGAAGGTTCACAAAATGACAGCGATGGATTCTATATAAAAGAGGATATCAGTGTTCTTGAGGAACTGATCATAGATTATCAGCATAACAATTTCACGATCGAGTTCTCCGCCATGGAGATGACAGCGCCAGAAAAGAATCTGTATCGTCACAAGCTTGAAGGCTACGATAAGGATTGGATCGAAACAGATTTCAACGGCCGTACCGCCACATACACAAATCTTGACGCCGGAGAATATACGTTCAAAGTAAAAGCCAGCAATCATCACGGAATATGGAGTGATGTGGAAAAGACATTGAAAATTAAAGTTCTTCCGCCTCCATGGAAGTCAACTTGGGCATATATCGGGTACGGTATCATTTTTCTCGGATTGCTTTACGCCGCTCGAAAGAGTATCGTTCAACGTGAACGGCTTAAATCAAATCTTAAGCTTGAGAAAGTCGAGCGTGAAAAGGAACACTTTGAATTGGAGAAAGCAAAAGAAGTAGACAAAGTAAAGTCAACCTTCTTTGCAAACATCTCTCATGAGTTCAGAACACCATTGACATTGATTAAAGGTCCGGTGCAGGAGTTGTTGGAAGAACATACGAATCACCCGAAAACGAAAGAGCGGCTGAAGTTAGTAGAACGTAATGCAGACCTTGTGCTAAAGCTAATCAATCAGCTTCTGGATCTTGCAAAACTTGAATCGGGCACGCTTACAGTCGAAACGTCGGAGACGGATCTGAACACATTCCTGAGCGTGGTGACGAACTCATTTTCTTCGCTTGCATTTCAAAAAAATATTACGATGGAAACGGAATCACCTCAGCAGAGGACTGTGGTCAACCTTGATAAGGGTAAAGTGGAAACAATTCTTATCAATCTCATCAACAATGCCATAAAGTTCACACCAGTTGGAGGGTCAGTTGCTGTTCGAACAGAATTAAGAATCCTGCAAGTTAACAACGAATCTCAATCGGCGGGCACCCCTCTCAGAAGGAGAGGGGTTGGGGGTGAGGTGATCATCACCGTATCAGACACCGGTATCGGAATAGACAACGATCAACACGAAAAAGTATTCGAACGGTTCCACCAAGTCAGCGAGGCCCACAAGGAAGTTGGGACAGGCATCGGTCTTTCGCTTGTCAAAGAGCTTGTCGGACTTATGAAGGGTACACTTTCATTGAAGAGCGAACCTGGGAAGGGCAGTGAGTTCACGATTAAACTGCCGGTCGAAGTGATTCGAGTGATTACAGAAGCCGAAGGAAAAGATAATGTAACAGACCCTCATTTATCGGAAGAATTCCCTTTGAAAGAGAATGGTCATGTATCCCAAGAGATCAGACCGCGAATACTTGTGGTCGAAGACAATTCCGACCTGAGAAAATTCATTATTGGTTCGCTGGGTGATGAGTTTCATTTCCTGGAAGGCGCCGATGGTAAGCAAGGACTCGAAATTGCGTTCGAAGAAACTCCCGACCTCATTATCAGCGACGTGATGATGCCAGAGATGGATGGAATCACCATGACGGCAAAGATAAAGAGCGATACGCGCACAAGCCATATTCCGTTAATACTGTTAACAGCAAAAACATCCGATGAAAGTAAACTTTCAGGTTTGGGCACCGGTGCAGACGATTACCTGACAAAACCGTTCAACAAGAATGAGCTTTTGCTGAAAGTAAGAAACAGCATTGCACTTCGTGTGAAGCTTCGCGAGAAGATCAAACTTGAGGTCCTGAAAGAATCTCCAAATATTGAAGTGCAATCGGCCGATGAAAAGTTCTTGTTAAAAGTAAGAGAAGTAATCCTCGGAAGATTGGGCGATGAACAACTCAGTGTGGAAGCGTTGGCCGAAGAGATAGGACTGAGTCGTTCGCAGTTGTTCCGCAAGATCTCGGCATTAACGGGAGTTTCTGTTAACGAATTGATCCGCGCTTTCCGTTTGCAGAAAGCAGCGCAGCTGTTGGAGCAGAACTGGGCACCCGTGACGCAAATCGCTTATGAGGTTGGGTTCTCGAACCTTTCTTATTTCAGTAAGGCATTTAAGGAAAAATATGGCGTATCACCTTCGGAGTATCCGGTTAAAACAGCTTAGGCATGATTGAAAGTGAGGTGATCAGAACGGTTTGCTTGGGGCTCAGTTCTTGGAAAAGCAGTGGGGACCGGTAGCACAAGCAGCTGATGGAACAATGGTCTAATAAAAAAACATAACCACCGATGAATATGCGGCACTTTATCCTATTAGCGTCAGTCAATCTGATTTGTCACTTGTGCTTTGCTCAATCCCCATATCGGTTTCAACACTTCACGGACAAAGATGGACTAGCGAGCAATTTTGTTTTCTCCATTGAACAAGACAGCCTAGGATATATGTGGTTTCAATACTACAGAGGACTCACGCGTTATGATGGCTATAATTTCAAAATTTATAAACGCGACAAGGATAATCCGCGAACGGCTACTCTTGATTTTGGTCTGGGTCGGCTAGGGAAAGATCACCGTAGTACCCTTTGGATAAGCAACCACCAGTTTCCACCAAGACCGCCTTTTATTGTTGCCAAGTATGACTACAACATCGACGGATTTATCAAACGTACAATTGATCTTGGGAATGTAGTTGTCGGCTCAATGAATCAAGAGGAAAATGTGCTTTGGCTAGGAGGATTCTTCGGAAAGGGACTATATAGTATTGCTGATAATAACGAGTTCAAGAACTATATCAATAAGGCCGAGTCACATACGGACACTCTGATGAAGAATTCAATCTTCTACATTAGAGATATGGATTCGACTTTATTGCTGGCAACAGTAAAGGGCCTGTGGTGTTTTGGCAAGACAAAAAAAGTATTCAGCCGCCCACAATGTAATCCAGAGGATTCAGCTCTGCTCTATAATAAGTGGATTGTTCATATGATTTTTAAAGCTAATCAGCAATGGGCAATTGAGGGCATTGATGCCGCGCCAAGCGCTATTGTAAAACTTGGACCCGACCTTTCGATTATTGATAGAAAGGAGCTTGAGCCGGGTTTTAACGTGAGCAGCATCGACTTCGATCACAATGGTGTCGCGTGGATCGGGACTTGGACCAATGGTCTCTATCGTTATGACTACAGGGATGGGTCATTCATTAACATTACCAGCGTCCCTGGTAACCCCCATTCATTGACTACGAACAAGATAAACGATGTTTGCGTCGACAGGGACCAAAATGTTTGGGTTGCAACGGCAAACGGAGTAAGTAAGCTTTATCAAAAGACAATTGAAACATTCGAAATGAAGACGACAATTCAACAAGGTGTATTGCTTAAATCAAAGAATAGAGAATTCATCATAGGCGCAAGGTTCATGGAAACGGCCGTTAATTCTTTTGAATTGATACAAACTGAGCTGTCGTCAATGAAACGAGGTTCCATGCAGTTTCAAAAATTGGCAGGCGTAATCGATGCAGTCGCGCTCAACTCATTCCTTCAAGGGAAACGACGTTTCTGGATATCCACTTATCCCACTGGCGTCTACTACTATCGGCTCGATCCCGAGACTGGCATGATCATGCAAGAAAAGCCAACCTTGCTCAAAGCTGAATCGGGTAATCCAAACTCGATCGGAATAAATGGGATCTCGCATATGTTCGAGGATGCTGAGGAGAACCTTTGGATTGGTGGGCAAGGGCTACATAAGATTAGCTCGTCCGCTGAATATGGAACTGAAGGGTCAGTAACAACTTACAGCCATATCGCGCCGGATACGAATTCAATTTCAGGTCAATCGATATATCAAATTTATCCGGAGGACGACAAATTGCTCTGGATTCTCAGTAATGGTGGCCTCGACCTTTTTCATAAAGATACAGGCGTATTTGAACACGTTGTAAAGGCCCGTGAATTTGTGACTGCCTTGTACAGGAGTACAGAGGGGAAGCTGTATGCCAGTACGATACAGGGTGTTTATGATTTGACTAAGGATAAAGGTCATTATCGCCTCTCGATCACTCCAATCTGGAGTGGAGGAGAAGTTTCAGCTATTCAGGAAGATAAAACAGGCAGGTTGTGGTTGCGAAGCGAACATGGCCTGGTTTGTTACGACCTTAAAAAGAATTTAGCGATTCCATTGACAGAGTCCGACGGTATTTTTTATACAATGGCTGTTAACGCTGGAGATTTCCATAAGACTTCAGATGGAGAGTTGTTCACAATCGATAATGGAATTTTTCTTTTCGACCCTATGACATTGTCCGTGGATCACGACAAGACCAACGTTGTAATGACAAGTCTAGAAGTAAATAACCAGGCTCCAGTGATAGGGCCGCAGGGTGATCGCGCGGTGTTTGCTGTGAAAAAGGATATTAGTGTGCTTGATAAGCTCGTTGTCGATCATCGCACTAACAATTTTGGTATTGAATTTTCTGCTCTTGAAATGACCGCTCCGGAAAAAAATTTATATCAACACAAACTTGAAGGCTACGACAATGAATGGATTCTAACAGATCACAAAAACCGCAAGGCCACCTACACGAATCTGGATGCCGGTCATTATACATTTAAAGTAAGAGCCAGCAACCACCACGGAATATGGAGTGAACAAGAAACTACGCTGGATATTGTCATCCTACCTCCGCCCTGGAAAACAACTTGGGCCTACACTGGCTATGGTTTGCTGATAGTCGGCCTGTTGATTGCCGCAAGAAAAACTATCGTGCAACGTGAACGCCTCAAATCAAAGCTAAAAATAGCCAAAGTCGAACAAGAGAAGGAACACTTTGAACTCGAGAAGGCAAAAGAAATAGACAAGGTAAAGTCAACCTTCTTTGCTAATATCTCTCACGAGTTCCGTACACCCTTAACATTGATCAAGGGTCCGGTACAGGAGATGCTTGAAGATTTCGCCGATCATCCCAAGGTGAGAGAACGTATGAAACTCGTTCAACGAAATGCAGACCTGGTCTTAAAGCTGATCAATCAACTCCTGGATCTCGCAAAGCTTGAATCTGGTACGTGGTCCATCGAAAAATCGGAAAATGATCTCAACTCATTCCTGAACGTCGTGACCAGCTCGTTTTCATCTATGGCATTTCAAAAAAATATCACACTGGAAACCGAACTACCGTATGAAAGGAGCCTGGTCAGTTTTGATAAGGATAAAGCAGAAACGATTCTTATTAACCTGATCAACAATGCCATAAAGTTCACACCAGTTGGAGGGTCAGTTGCTGTTCGAACAGAATTAAGAATCCTGCAAGTTAACAAGGAATCTCAATCGGCGGGCACCCCTCTCAGAAGGAGAGGGGTTGGGGGTGAGGTGATCATCACCGTATCAGATACCGGTATCGGAATAGACAACGATCAACACGAAAAAATATTCGAACGTTTCCACCAGGTAAGCGAGGCGCATAAGGAAGTTGGGACAGGCATCGGCCTTTCCCTTGTCAAAGAGCTTGTCGCCCTAATGAAGGGTACTCTATTATTAAAGAGTGAGCCCGGAAAAGGAAGTGAGTTCTCGGTCACGCTGCCAGTCGACGTAATCCGAGTATTACCAGAGACAGAAGAAGGTGGGAAATTTGAAGAGCAACAAATATCAGAAGAGTTTACTTTAAAAGAGAATGGCCATGAATCGCACGATAACAAACCACGGATACTAGTAGTTGAAGACAACTCCGACTTGAGAAGATTCATTATCGATTCGCTGGGAAAGGAGTTTCATTTCCTTGAGGGCGCCGATGGTAAACAAGGACTTGAAATCGCGTTCGAAGAAACTCCCGACCTGATCATCAGCGACGTGATGATGCCTGAGATGGATGGCATAACGATGACTGGAAAATTAAGAGCCGACACGCGCACCAGTCATATTCCGCTAATACTTCTTACGGCGAAGACTTCAGACGAAAGTAAACTCATGGGACTGGGTACCGGTGCTGATGACTACCTAACCAAACCATTCAACAAGAATGAGCTCTTGCTGAAGGTAAGGAACAGTATTGCTCTGCGCGTGAAGCTACGCGACAAGATAAAACTGGAGTTGCTGAAAGAATCACCCAATGTTGAAGTACAATCCGCTGACGAGAAGTTTTTATTAAGAGTTCGGGAAGCCATACTGTCGCGGCTGAGTGATGAACAACTTAGCGTTGAATCATTAGCGGACGAGATTGGGTTGAGTCGATCTCAATTGTTCCGGAAGATCTCCGCGTTGACTGGCGCATCGGTTAACGAATTGATCCGTACGTTCCGTCTTCAGAAAGCAGCGCAACTGTTGGAACAGAACTGGGCGCCGGTAACGCAGGTTGCGTATGAGGTTGGGTACTCGAATCTTTCTTATTTCAGCAAGGCTTTCAAAGAAAAATATGGAGTGTCGCCTTCAGAATATCCAATAAAAACAATTTAGTTATGAGTCGAGGGCACGATGAAATAGATATACAAAATCCTAATTGAAAACCATGATTATCGAACAAGTTCATTCCGATCGAATATTCCTGAATAAAAGATATCAGGGTTATAAAGTTGCCCTTATACTCTTACTCGTGTGTTTTGCAGCGGAATCTGGTATTGCTCAAACACTTGTTGCTGAACCTCAATTCCGTTTTCAACATTTTGATACCAAAGATGGACTTCCGGCGGAAAGTATTCATTCAATAGCCCAGGACAGTCTCGGCTTTATCTGGTTGGGCTACTATGGGAGTTTGAGCCGCTTTGATGGTTATACATTCAAAACATATCGACATGATCCCGATGACACATTGAATTCACTGCCTTTTGGCGTTATTAAGCAAGTGTGGAATGATCCTTCAGGAGCCGTTTGGGTATTCATTGACGATGGAGACATGGGTCAACGTAGTACGGTAGCAAAATACGATATCAAAACGGATGGCTTCATGAAATACCCCAAACCACATTTTGGTGGGTGCATTGACGATCGAACAGATCCGGCAATACGGTGGTGCCTTCAACCTACAGAGACGGGATTGTTCCGTTTTAACATGAAAACCGGGGAAACAAAAAAGTACGTTATTGATTTGCCGGATTCATTGCTTGAAGTAAGGAGCAACACAATTGTTGATGTCATTGATCTTGATTCCATACTGTGGATCGCAAGCCAGGAAGGACTTTGGATTTTTGATAAGAAGGATAAAACTTTTCAACGGCCATCGGGAAATCCGGCAGACACTGCTCTCCTCAACCACACTGTTTTCCAATACATCGAGGGCCCGCGGCCGAATGTTATTGACGGCCAGCTGTGGATTTGGGACAACCAAAGGATGCTGAAGTTGGATCATAAGTTCAGGATTGTCAAACGTTTTGATTTTCCGGAAGGGTTCAGACCTGCAAGCTTTGCCCGTGATAAGGAAGGTGTCTGTTGGTTTACTTCGTGGTATCCACAATATCGTGGTGGATTGTACCGCTACAACCCAAGAGATAACTCTTTTGTTGTCATCAAAAATATTCCAGGAGATGAGACTTCGTTGAGAAGCAATAACCTGGTTTGGGTGTGGGTCGATAAAGATCAAAATGTTTGGACAGGGGGATCAGCTCACGGTGTCAGTCGCTTGCAAAGGAAGGTGCTTGCTTTTTACAATTATAAATTTCCGAGTATCATAGGCGCGACCACCGTGTACCGTAACCGTGATACGGATTTCGCTGTAGTTGGTCACGTAAAAAAGTTCGGCTATGGCGAAGGGATCTGGGCTGAATTGGAGATTTTGATGGCACCGATTATACATGACCGGCTGGATTCCCTGACCTTTAAGAGTATCGCAACATTTAGCGGATCGAAAGTTCTCAGCTTTTTCAAAGGGAAAGAAAACTTTTGGGTAAGCGCCATCGGCTCCCCAATGCTGGGCCTGCCAATTGACCCTGAATCCGGGATGATCCTTAGCAGTGAACCTAAGGATCGAAAAACCATAAAATCACAGAGTGGCGTTATGTGGGAAGATAAAAATGAGAACTTTTGGTTCGCCAAATATGACGGACTGCATAAAATTAAAATGGCTTCTCCTCAGGGGACACATGGTCCTGATACGCTTTACACGCATGATGACAACGATCCCAATTCTATCTCCGGCAGTGGAATAATAAGCTTTGCTCCTAACAATCGTGAATCATTTTTTGTTGTTCAGAACTGCTGTGTCGACCTATTTCACAACGAAAGGTTTGAGCACGTATTTAGTGGGCATCTCCCTTCCTCTGCGCTTATAGCCGCCGATAGCACATTATTTATTGGAACACTTGATGGTTTGTTTGAGGGTACGATGATCAATGGCCAGTACAAGTTTGTACAAAATACTTCATTTCTTTTGAACGACATCCTCAGGATCCAGGAAGATAAACTGGGAAGACTTTGGCTTTCAACACCAAAAGGTATCGTGTACTATGATCGTGATCAAAAGACTGAGATTGAATTCAATCAGATAAATGGATTCAATCACTATCGAGTTATTGAAAATGCTTACGGAAGAGTTAACCAAACATCAAAGGGATTCATAATGATGTCGGACGAGGACGGAATCTCAATCTTTGATCCACTGTCTCTTAAAATAAACGAGACGAGCACAGCTCCGGTTATCACAAGCCTGAAAGTAAACAATCGTGCTGCGATAGTCGGTCATGGCGTCAATATAGCTGGTGAATTTTCGATTACGAAAAGCGTCAGTGTTTTAGATGAATTAATCCTTGACTACAGGCATAATAATTTTTCCATTGAGTTCTCTGCCATGGAATTGACCGCCCCTGAAAAAAATATCTATCGACACCAACTCGGTGGATTTGATAAGGACTGGATAGAAACGAATTATAAAAACAGAACAGCTTCTTATACTAATCTGGATGCAGGAACGTACATCCTTCGCGTTAAAGCTTCAAACCACCACGGCGTATGGAGTGAAGAGGAGAGAGCCTTGAAGGTGATTGTCCTTCCTCCACCCTGGCGCACATGGTGGGCGTATACCGGATACGGTATCGTTTTTATTGGATTGCTTTATGCCGGCCGCAAAAGTATCGTTCAACGCGAGCGCCTTAAATCAAATCTGAAGCTCGCGAAAGTCGAACAAGAGAAAGAACACTTTGAGCTGGAGAAGGCAATAGAGGTCGACAAAGTCAAGTCTACTTTCTTCGCTAACATCTCGCATGAATTCCGAACTCCACTCACATTGATCAAGGGTCCTGTTCAGAATTTGCTTGAACAATTCGCTGATCATCCTAATGTCAAGGAGCAACTCAAACTTGTACAGCGGAATTCTGATTTATTGCTAAAGTTGATCAATCAACTGCTGGACCTCGCCAAGCTCGAATCTGGTAACCTGACCGTTGAAAAGTCCGACAACGATCTGAATTCTTTTCTTACTGCAGTGATCAACTCTTTTTCGTCCCTGGCATTTCAGAAGGATATCGCGCTGGAAATGAAGCTAGGGTCAGTGAGGTACCAGGTAAGTTTTGATAAGGATAAACTAGAGACAATTCTTATCAACCTGATCAATAACGCCATCAAGTTCACACCCGCGGGAGGCTCGGTTACGGTCACAACAGCAATCAAAAACCATCAGGGTTTCAAAGAACTCGGACCGGATGGCACCCCTCTCTGGAGGAGAGGGGAAGGGGGTGAGGTGATCATCACAGTATCAGACACCGGTATCGGAATACCCATCGATCAACACACAAAAGTTTTCGAACGCTTCCACCAGGTAAGCGAAGCTCACAAAGAAGTGGGAACGGGCATCGGTCTATCCCTTGTCAAAGAGCTCGTGACTCTAATGAAAGGTACTCTATTATTAAAGAGTGAACCCGGGAAGGGCAGTGAGTTCATAATTACACTTCCGGTTGACGTTATTCGCGAGATAAATGAAGCCGAACAAATAGGAAATGTTGAAGAGCCTCATGTTTCAGAAGAATTCATTTTGAAAGAGAATGGTCACGACCTGCAAGAAGGCAGGCCACGCATATTAGTAGTTGAAGACAACTCCGACCTTCGAAAATTCATTATCGATTCACTGGGAAATGAATTCCATTTCCTCCAGGGTACCGATGGTAAACAAGGACTTGAAATAGCGTTCGACGAAACACCCGACCTCATCGTAAGTGACGTGATGATGCCCGAGATGGATGGGATCACGATGACGGCAAAAATAAAGGCAGACACGCGCACGAGTCATATACCCCTGATACTTCTCACCGCCAAGACTTCAGATGAAAGCAAACTTATGGGTCTTGGAACCGGTGCTGATGACTACCTCACAAAACCGTTCAACAAGAATGAGCTTTTGCTGAAAGTGAGAAACAGCATTGCCCTTCGCGTGAAACTTCGCGAGAAGATAAAACTTGAGCTGCTCAAAGAATCACCGAATGTTGAAGTCCAATCCGCTGACGAGAAGTTTTTGTTAAAAGTTCGGGAAGCAATACTGTCGCGGTTGAATGATGAACAACTTAGCGTTGAATCATTGGCTGACGAGATTGGGTTGAGCCGATCTCAATTGTTCCGGAAGATCTCGGCGTTGACTGGCGCATCCGTGAACGAATTGATCCGCACGTTCCGACTTCAGAAAGCAGCACAGCTGTTGGAACAGAACTGGGCACCTGTAACCCAGGTAGCGTATGAAGTTGGGTACTCTAATCTTTCTTATTTCAGCAAAGCTTTTAAGGAAAAGTATGGTGTAACCCCTTCGGAGTATGGAGCAAAAATACAGTGAACTTAGAAGCCTTGTCCGCCGAAGCTGTCTCAGTGTAGGCGGATCTTATTTCAGCAAGGCCTTTAAGGAAAAATATGGTGTATCGCCTTCGGAATACCCAGTTTAAAACAGTTTAGATATGCTCACAAATAATCATAAGCTTGTAGCACTTGTTGTAGCGATGTTATTCACTGTTCAATTCAGCATTGCCCAATCGCCATATCGCTTTCAACATTTTGATACCCGCGATGGCCTAATGGATGATTTTATATTCGGAATTGCGCAAGACAGCCTGGGATTTATGTGGTTCCAACACTATAACGGATTGACGCGTTTTGATGGTTACAACTTTAAGGTGTATAAATATGATAGAAAGGATTCGCTCAGGTCATCTCTTGATTTTGTTTCAGGGGGATACGTTGTCGACGAAAACAAGAATCTTTGGTTTCAGAAGCGCATTCCACCCGGCCCTCCTTTCAAGATTCTCCGATATGACCCAAGGGTAGATGGGTTTATAAAATTTACGGCCGATTTGGATTTAAGTGAAGCACAAGTTCGGATTGGTGGGGACAACCGAACAATTTGGTTGCATATGATGAATGGCAACGGATTGCAATCACTTGATTTGCATACTAAGGAGATAACAAAGTACATAAATCCCTCCACGAATGAAGATGTATTCAAAGCACAAAATACGGTGTTCGACAGCTACAACATGGGTTCTTCACTATTAGTCGCGACTGAAAGAGGCCTTTGGGT
>DATHIE010000796.1:0-5031 GCA_035316905.1 Chryseolinea sp.
CGTTTCACCAACTGATAATGTGTTTTTTACCATCTATTATAAACGCAAGGTTGAAAGCAAAATAGTAAGCCGGAACAAGGGCGGGCTTAAGCAAAAAGTTAAAACACAGGAAGCAATTGCTCCCCTCGAGTTTTATTTTAACTACAAGTACTCAAAGTTCGGAAACAGTCAGTTCGAACTGCTGGCGAAACTTAACCTGACACAAAACTTTTGGCTGGGAGGATCCTACCGGCTGCCCTATGGCTTTACCGGAAATTTGGGGATCAACGTCCAGCGATTTACATTCGGGTATTCTTATGAACCTGGCAATCAACCCCAGGATGGATTCTCACAAGGGTCGCATGAAGTTATTTTAGGGTTGAAGCTTGGACAGCTCAAGAAATTCAAACGTGCTGCTCCAGTGTTGCGCTCTACCCTCACCAAATCACCGACCGAAAAACACACGGCCCGCTTCCAGGAGACTGTTGAGGACCCGGATCAGATTAACCAGCAGCAAGCCGAAGTCAAGAAGAAGTATTTTGTTGTCATTAAAGTGTTTAATGACTTTACCGCGGCCGATGCATACAAGAGGAAACTAATAACAGATAAGTTCAACGCTGACATATTCTATAATCCACTGGATAGGAAATATTATGTCCATGTACTCGAGACGTTAAAGGCTGCTGAAGCGCACGAAGAAGTAAGGAACCTTAAGACGTATACCAAGCTGAAGGAAGCGCGCGTATTAATCGTAACTACTTCAAAATGAGTCAGTGGGTTACATTTTCTAAGAGCCGGCGCATTTAAGGCACCAGGAAAACGTTATGAATCAATTTTTGAAGCCCTTTGGGGTGTTTTTGACTATATCTCTCCTGAGCGGTCAGGTCTTAGCGCAAAGGCCCGATGTTAAATCCGTGGACAAGGTTAGTGGGAGCATGGATGAAACGGTTACTATCCAGGGTTCATACTTTGGTACCGATGCCACTAAAGTTGCCGTGACATTTGGTGCTTCAAAGGGTTCAGTTCAATCTGTTACCGACCAGCTTCTTCAAGTGAAGGTTCCATTCGGCACAACGTATCATGACATCCGGGTCACTAACCTTAATAACGGACTCGCTGGATTCACAAAGCAACAATTCCTATTGAACTTCCATGGAAAGCCCGGCTTCGACCTTGCCAACCTGCAAGGGCAATTCGACTTTCCTGTAGGTGTTCCAACGGCCGAGGGCCTTTACGATCTCTGCATGTGTGATTTTGATGGCGACACCAAGGTGGATGTAGCTACCGCGAATGATAACACTGCCTTTGTTAATATTTTTCCGAATGCATCGACTCCAGGTGTAGTTTCCTTTCCTGGAAAACTTGCTTTGAACATCGCCTCACGGTCACTGCATATCAAGTGCGGCGATTTGAACGGAGATGGAAAACCCGATCTGATCGCTACCGAGAGTGGAACGAACGACAAGGTATTTATAATGAAGAATAACAGCGCCGGTACGGGAAGCTTTGCATTCTCAGCTCCATTAACCATTACGCTTGCGGGAAAAAGACCAAAACGCATCGAGATTGCTGACCTTGATCTTGATGGAAAGCCGGAGCTAATTATCACGGCCCAAGGTTCCAATACGGTGTCGGTACTGGTAAACCAAAGCACACTTGCTTCTATATCTTTCGCTCCGGTTCCACCAATACACATTACTATACCTGGAGCTGCCAGCACGGAAGGTTTGGCAGTACAAGACCTGAACGAAGACGGTTTACCGGAAATAGTGGTCAGCCAATTCCAGACAAACACTGACATATATATTATAGAGAACAAAAGCGTTCCCGGCTCGTTCGCAGCAGGTTCAATTAAGACATTGACTGTTGGAACCCCCGTCAAAAACATTCGAATCGGCGATCTCGACAATGACCGCAGACCCGATATCGCGTATACGCGCCTAACCTCAAATGAAGTCGGTTTCTGGTTGAACAACGGTACGGGTGGAGCAATCAGCTTCACCGCGGGTCCTAATATAAAAACCGATGATTATCCCTGGGGTATCGATTTTGGCGACCTCGACGGTGATGGTAAAGCCGATGTTGTTGTTGCCAGCATCACTAAAAAATCCATCACGATCCTTAATAACAAGAGCACTGCGGGAAGTCTTTCCTTTACTGCTCTAATTAAGGGCACTACATACATCAACCGCCACGTGAATGTCTGTGATGTAGATACTGACGGCAAACCTGATATTGCTTTCACCAGTATTGATAACAATACTCTTAGTATTCCCGCATCAAAAGTATCGATCTTCAGGAACAGGACCTGTATGGTTCCCGAAGTAACGCCGCCCGGACCCCTTAATGTTTGTAGCGGTTTCGCGCTGAAGCTGGTAGCTACAAAAGGTGGCGGTGTTACCTATGATTGGACCAATGAAACAACAAGCACCACATTTGCGGGTACGAATGAATATTCACCCACAGTCTCTGGTGATTACCATGTGACAGCAACTTCCGAAGGGGGAGCTTGCAAGGAAGTTTCCAACACCGTAAGGGTTAATATTTCTCCGGGCGTTGCCTTGGATCCATTGCCAGTCAATAATGGCCCGGTGTGTATCGGCCAAACGTTGAACCTTTCAATTTCAAATGATCTTGGGGCAGGCTTCACCTATGAATGGAGTGGACCGGACAACTATACGGGTACGGGCCTTACTCCTACCCCTGTCACAAACTTCCAGCTTAAAAACGCGGGTATCTACTACGTTGACGTCAAAGCCAGCGGTGGTTGCGTCGCGCGGAGAGAATCCACCCGTGTGGATGCTGTCGATTTGCCGGCATTTAGGGTAGCCTTTACCGGTTCGGCACTGATCTGCCAGCCGGACTTCAAAGCGCTAAATGTTTATCCCGCCGTTACAGGATTTACTTACCAGTGGTTTGAGAAGACCACCGGCTTGATCGCAGGGGCAACAGGCAATAGTTTGTTGAGAAATACAACGGGAGAGTATTATTACCAGGCGACTTCTTCTAATCCAACTTGTCCTGTTACTTCGTCGGAAAGCGCGGTCCTCACGGTGGTTGTCCCTCCGGTTTCAACATTCACGTTGCCAGCTACCGCTTGTAA
Organism: Chryseolinea sp.; assembly: GCA_035316905.1. Classification (GTDB taxonomy): domain Bacteria; phylum Bacteroidota; class Bacteroidia; order Cytophagales; family Cyclobacteriaceae; genus Chryseolinea. Next base: position 3,083 of record DATHIE010000796.1, read on the forward strand.
AGGCCAGGAAGTAAGCTTCACTAACCAGTCAACCGGCGACGCACAAACAACGGCAACTTATGCGTGGACGTTTGGTGATGGAAATGTTTCCAGCGATCAGAATCCAAAACATACCTATACGACCGCTAACACCTTCACAGTAAATCTTACCGTTTCATACCCCAGCAATACATGTCTCGTAAGCTCATCAAAAACCATTACGATCACGGATGCTCCGACAATGAACATTGTCAATGCTGAAAATAAATTTCAAATATGTCCAGAATCCAGTCTTGTGCTGGCTGTAAACGACACTTTCTCAAGCTACCTATGGTCGACGGGAGCAACAACACCAACTATTTCGGTCACTGCCGAAGGCACATACAGCGTCAACGTTAAAGCCGCGAACGGATGCGATTTAAAGGACGCACAGGATGTCACTGAATTGCCGGCACCAGACGTGACGGCCACCGCAACGCCTGATCAGATAAATGAGGGCGAGAGTTCGCAGCTTGCAGCGTCTGGACTTTTAAATTACGCCTGGCAACCAGGTGAATCACTTTCAAGTACAACAGACGCAGAGCCTGTAGCAACACCGTTAGTCTCAACAACTTATATGGTAACAGGCACGGATGGTAACGGTTGTACCGGTACCACTACTGTCGATGTTAAGGTCAAAGGCGAGTCAATAGTAAGCAAGCTGGGGCCATCAAATTTCTTTTCTCCTAATGCCGACGGGTATGGCGATTACTGGCAAGTGACCAAGATTGACGAGTATCCGCAGTGTGCAGTGACGATTTACGACGATAAGGGAGTAAAAGTTTTCGAGGCAAAACCCTACCAAAACAACTGGGAAGGTACTTTTACGAACGGGAAAAAGTTGCCTGACGGGGTTTACTACTATATCATACGTTGTGACGGTGAAGAAAGTGTGCCCAGAACGGGAAGCATAACTGTTTTACGTTGAGGTTACGACGCTATAAACGCGGTTTTTAGAAGTTGGTATTACCTTTGCGAGGGGCCGGCGAGTTGTGAACTATTTGTCAAAACTTACATGAGGGGTTACAGAAATTGTTGGTCAGTTAATAAAGGTATTGGATCGCCCTGTGCGGCCAACTGTTAGTCGAAACGAAAATTCTTTAGCTCTATGAAGCGGCTTATCTACTTGATTACCCTCATCATCTCAATTAGTGTCCCCATTTTTTCGTTTGGTCAGGAAATTTGCGCGAACGGAATTGACGATGACCTCGATGGTTTTATTGACTGCTTCGATAACGAATGCTCCAACAACATCGTGTGCAACGGAGGGTATGTAGGAAACGATCTTTTGTGCGAGGCGAAGCCCTCAGAATTCCCTAAGTTCTCATTGGCACTTGAATCCGCTTCTCCAAACGGTTCAGCGATCCACCTGGGACGTACCGTTGTGGGTGACCTTGACAGAGACGGTGTTCCGGAGATGGTTACAACGAACCGCTACTCCAAAAAGATCTTTATTTTGAACGGCAATAACACAGCAGGAGTCAATACAATTCAAAACCAGGTGACGGTAGGTTACAGCCCCGCATGGGAAGACATCCTCATAGGTAACCTCAACAATGATAACTGCGCTGAAATCTTTGTCATTAGTACAGGTTGGAGATTGTATTCTTATGATTGTAACCTCGTCGAATTGTGGAATATACAGCTTCCCGGAGACCCAGGTAACATGGGTATTGCCGATTTCAATGGCGACGGTCAAGTAGAACTTTACGCACGTGACGCGATCTACAACGCCCACACGGGTGCAGTTATCGTCGCACCGTCTGCGACATGGGGCTCGACTAATGGCGGCCCTGTAGCTGTCGATATTCTGAACGACGTTACAAAAAATGCTCACTTGTTGACCGACGCAGTCAGAGATGATAAGCTTGAACTTGTAGCCGGCGGAACGATCTACAGCGTCAACATTGGAGCGGGAACGATCTTCGCAG
>DATHIE010000797.1:0-3045 GCA_035316905.1 Chryseolinea sp.
CCCAGTTCCAGTCTCATTTGAAATTATTCCGGCAAGTTGTGATGATGTAGTTGATGAAAATTGTGAAAGAGGATCAGCGGTAAGCGCAAAACCTGTGCCCACAAAAGTGACTATCTGATTTATACTTATCTTCTTGGTTACCGATGATTGAACACCAGCCACAACCTCTGTTCCTGTCAACGCATTGGCTGCTGGCAAATCACTTATTCGCTGCCCGAAGGCAAACGAAGAAATAAGAAGAAGTAGTAAAATTCTCATACGTAGATGTATTCCCCGTCTTCTGTCAAGATTGGTGTCCCGTCCTCATTCAAAAGTATTCCCTCTGGCAACTCTAGCCCAGTGGCTAGGAAGTCGGTGGCTACAATTCTTTTCTCGAAGTACTTCGCGATAGGGTCAGACTGCACAGGCAAAGTGAAAGCCGTCCCTAATGCAATGTTTCCGTTAATATCCGAAATATTCCCCAATATTTCCCCAATTTGGGAAAAGTCTCCATAAAGTTGGACAGCTAAATCAAAATGGGACTGTAGATAATGGGCCTGATAGTTCTTTGTGGGGGCCAGAAATGGCACATCGATAATCGGTCGCTTGCGGGTGAGTCCGGGGGTGTACTCTAAATTTCCAAGCGCAACCGCTTGGGTGCCTCCAAAAGTATAGTCAAAGGTGTCGTCAAATACACCCACTTGAGTATAGCCGTTGATATTGACAGTTGGGTTCAGGGTAAGTAGGTCTTTAAGCCCTAGAGCAAAGTCTTTGTATAGCTTCACGGCTATATCAAAAAGGCTTTCCTCGCTCAGGGGTTTATAAATCATTGTGTTATTTTTTCGTTGTCAATGTCTTCAGCTACGGTTTCTGTGAAAGTGTCTGCAGCCCAAGTCGCGGCGGCGGTTTTAAGAGCCGCACCTCCATCATTTGGAACAGGTGTCCATGTAGTAGAGAAAATTTGTTTTAAGTCGTTGAGGTCGCTTTCCAGTGCATTCAGTTTTTCAACCAAAGCGTTTATCAGAACGAGTGAGCCCTGGGCGCCATTAAAAAATTTAATATTTTGAATCTCGGAGAACATCGATACATACCCCTCCACATCGTTGATCATTTGCACGATTACTATCGAGTCGACAGCTGGAGTAATTAGCATTCCGTCGTTAGTCGCCGCCGCCTGAAGGCGCACGCCCTCGATATCCGCTGATCCATCGATGGGGCGACATAAACAAGTTGCGCCCGTAACCGTGACAACCTCACATACTATGGCTTTGAGGTTTCTGTTTTCCCCTGCTATTTTCCTTATGGCTTCGGCGATCTCCATTTATATTTTCCGGTCTAAGGTTATCTCCTGCCTGCCGCCCTCCATCCCGAAAGTTGTGACTACTTGGCGGACCAGATAAATTCCATTACGGTCAGGGATCAATGGATCTACCAAACGTATTGCGTCGCCATGCTTTACATAAGGTTGTAGGAACGTGGTGAACGAACCCCTAAAACCTTCATACTTTAATTTCTCCAGCGCCTCAGTGGCTAAATCTTGTAAAGTTTGTGCGCTCACATTATAGAAATACATTGTACGCTGATCCCCGAATGGGTCGCCCACCTTTATCTCTGTTCGTGTGTTATCGGGGTGAACGTTAACCGCTGTTACTTGTATGCTTACATCATCATCCCTCAGGTAAGACAGGTTTGAATCATCGATGATATTTTTATAAAACCCGAATTCCAGCAAGTTATTCTCATTCAATTCAGTGGTACGACCCAATTGATAGGCAAATCCGACGTAAAGAACTGAATCCCTGAAATACGCAGATAGCCCATACGTTCTGCGGATATAGTCCAGTACCTCGGCTACACTGGCGCGAGTGATACGAAACTTGCTCAGATCGATATCATCAGCAACAAATGAAAACGTCGATGGTAAAATGTCGGTCAATAACTGGCGTAGCCCTACCGTTTTTGTGTACTTTGGAATAGACACCTGTTTGAGTTGCCACATCGCATCCTCGCACCAAAACTCCGGAGGCAACTTTGTTTGAATACCTGTAATGAATCCGGTAAACCTGCGGTCATTGATATTATCATACCCTAAATTGATTTCAACAAGGTCCCCGCGCCTCCAAAGTCCATCCACCCCAACAGTGATATTTTCAGATGAGGTGCCGTCTTTTTTTAACCTCAGTTTGCGTGGCATAACTATCCTGGCGGTATCGGTCAACCGTTCCCAGGTGGATGTTATTTCCACATTGTTGACAAAGTCAAACTTGTAATCCCCAAGCGTAATATTTGAGGTGAGCCTGATCATATGCCCTTGTTCGGGTTCAATTGAAATTCTAAAGGACGATCTGAAGAGGCGAGAATCTTGAATGGCTGCTCATTACGAGAGCCCATTTTTTCAGGAAACTCATAGTCCTCGATAACAATAGAGTCGATTCCAAACAGGTCAAGAAAAAATGAAATCACCGGTATCTGCGTGTTTAACTTCAAATACCTTAGCAGCAAATCCACATCCTCACGAGGATACACAAGCGGGGCAGGAGATACGATAGCGCCCATAATCGTAACCATGTAATCCCCTTCAGAAATAAATTCCTTAACTGTTCCATTACGGCCTTGAATGGGTGTCTTGACTATATTTTTAGTTTGCTGCACGATCATCAGCACCGTGTCTATTCGTAGGTCTTGTTTCCCTGCGTTGGGGTTGATAGTTGTAGCTGAGCCCACGTCCACCCCTTCAGAGGAAAAGATAAGATTTGAATATACCGGCGTACCCAGGTAAGAGGTTGCAATGGGCTCGTCCTCTTCATCAGGGGTAAAAAAGTACCTTGGAAAGAAATCGCTATTCAGCGCGGGTAGCTGGGGCGGTATGATAAAATCTTTTGGCATTATTGGGCTACTATGTTCACGTCATTGACAGCTGTCAGCAGAGCTCTCTTTAGGAACTCGGTTAATTGCGCCTCACTTCTTTCTGGGGACTTAGTAAAGTTTACACTCTCGATAAGTTTATTAATGTTAAGGGTTACGTTACGCGTGCCGGATTGAATCTTTTCAATCCCAGCCTCTTTA
>DATHIE010000798.1:0-7441 GCA_035316905.1 Chryseolinea sp.
AAAAATATGTTGTTGAAAGGTTGATCGACGCCGTCACCGGTCTCGACTATCCAAAGGACAAACTTGAGATTCAGATCCTTGATGACTCCACGGATGAGACGTCACAAATTATTCTTAATAAGATTGCTTCCCTTCGTCCACTAGGACTGAATATAAAGTTTATTCATCGTGAAGATCGCAGTGGCTTTAAGGCTGGCGCATTGGAGTATGGTCTTAAACTTGCAACGGGCGAATTCATCGCTATTTTCGATGCCGACTTTCTTCCTGCACCTGACTTCCTGAAAAACACCATTAAACATTTTTCAGACCCTGACATCGGCGTAGTGCAAACACGATGGACACACCTTAACAGTGAATATTCATTACTTACCAAACTCCAGGCCTTTGCTCTCGATGCACATTTTTCGATTGAACAAAGCGCAAGGAATTCTGTGGGGAGCTTTATGAACTTTAATGGAACGGGAGGAATTTGGAGGAAGGAGTGCATTGAAAATTCAGGCGGTTGGGCATTCGATACGCTGACTGAAGATCTCGACCTGAGTTATCGAGCGCAACTAAAAGGTTGGAAGTTTAAGTACCTACAAGACATCACCACGCCGGCAGAGCTCCCGGTTGTTATGCAAGCAGTAAAGTCGCAGCAGTTCCGATGGAGCAAAGGCGCTGCTGAAACGGCGCGTAAACTTTTTGGCACTGTCTTGCACTCCAACATGTCGCCAGGCAAAAAAATCCTGGCATTCTTTCACCTGTTCAACAGTTCTATTTTTGTCAGCGTGTTTATTGCTGCCCTGTTGAGCGTGCCGGTGCTTTACATCAAAGACCGACACCCTGAGGCTGGATGGCTTGTTAATCTAAGTGTTATATTTTTTATAGGCTTTCTTTCAATCTCGTTATTCTATTGGGTTGCCACCAAACAATTCAATAACAACCCATGGCGCGTCTTTCTCATCCGCTTCCCTGGTTTCCTCATCGTGTCCATGGGCCTGTCACTACACAATGGAATAGCGGTCATTGAAGGTCTGCTTGGAATAAAAACACCCTTCGTACGTACGCCTAAGTTTGACATTCGCAAACAAGAAGATACCTGGAGAGGCAAAGTATATCTGAGGCCCTCAATTACTCTCGTCACTATTCTTGAGGGATTGCTAACCATATACTTTTTATTCGCAATTGGTGCTGGGATTTACCTTAGTGACTTTATCCTCATCGCCTTCCATGTTATGCTGACCATGGGATTTGGGACAGTGTTTTATTTTTCGCTGAAACCTCTTACACATGCATAAGCCGAAGGCTATCGAATATTTTTTATTCGTTGCATTTCTTAGTCTCTACATCTATATCGGATATGAAGTAAGCAGGCACGAAACAGGCCTGCTATTTTCGGCTTACTTTGCCGCGTTTGCCGTCTATGTTTATTTAACTCTCGTAAGTCCGCGAGAATCAAGCGTCGATTTCTGGTTTTACGGATCCATCGTGCTTCGTGCGTTGTTTCTTTTCTCGATCCCGAATCTTTCTGATGACATTTACCGATTTATCTGGGACGGCAGACTGCTGGCATCCGGCAATCATCCTTTCGCACAACTCCCGATTTTTTACATCGACAACAACGTTTCAATTCAAGGCATTGACGAAGATCTCTTCACCAAATTGAATTCACCGGAATACTTTACGGTTTACCCAGCACTGTCACAATATGTTTTTTGGCTTGCCGCTTCACTTTCTCCAAATAATGTCAATGGCAGCGTGCTTGTCATCAAGATAGTAATGTTCACGGCTGAAATAGGCTCGCTGTTTCTCATTAGAAGACTGGTCAGTAACTTCAACCTGCCGCCGTCGCGCGTATTGCTTTATGCTCTTAATCCACTTATAATAATTGAACTGGTCGGAAACTCTCATCTGGAGGCTCTGATGATTTTTTTTGTATTGCTGGCAATTGTATCCCTCAACAATAACCGGGATGTCCTTTCAGCCGTCGGGTACGCAGCTGCTATATGTGTGAAGATCATCCCAGTGATTTTTCTTCCCGTGTTGATCCAACGACTGGGCTGGCGGAAGGGTTGGAAATTTTGCATTATCACCGGCATCACCGCTTTAGTGATATTTATACCTCTTTTTGATCAACAAATTATATCAGGGTTCTACCAAAGCATCGGCTACTATTTCAATCGATTTGAGTTCAATGCAAGTCTTTATTATATCGTTCGATGGCTGGGCTGGATAATTTTCGGTTTCAACATCATTCAGTATGCTGGAATTATGCTCGCTTGTCTTGCCCTCCTTCTAATAATTCGGATTGCGTCGCACACTAAACAAGCGTCATCGGCCTCTGAATCAATCGTGGATCAAGACGTTATTACACAATTGATGATTGTTCAGCTGATCTATTTACTTTTTACTACGACAGTTCATCCTTGGTATCTGTCCATGCTGCTCATGTTAGCGGTGTTAACAGAGTTCAAATTTGTCCTTCTTTGGACTGCCATGATCTACGTCACTTATGCCGGCTACACTACAGACGCTTTTCGCGAAAATTTATGGCTCACGGCCATAGAATACGCTGTCGTTCTTGGCTACCTTGCCTATGAAATAATATGGGAAAGAAAATACTTCCGTTTGTCGCTGCGTTAGTAGGTTTCGTTTATTCTGCAGCCTTTGGTCAAAGTGATTTTGACAGGAAACTTCAGTCCCTCTATAAAAACACAGTTCCTCTCATACGGAGCGAGGCATTGCTTGCAGAAATTTCAAAACCGGACGTAACTATCCTTGATACACGATCGGCCGAAGAATTCCAGATCAGCCATATTTCTGGTGCGCTTTTTTTGGATTACGATTCTTTCAAGCCCAAGGATATCGAAAACTTCGATAAGAATTCGAAGGTTATAGTCTACTGTAGCGTTGGTTATCGAAGCGAGCGTATTGGTGAACAGCTAATAAAGCTCGGCTTCAAAGACGTAAGTAACCTTTACGGAGGGATCTTTGATTGGATAAACAACGGCAAACCGGTCGTTAACACTTCGGGTATAAGCACAGATTCTGTGCATACCTATAACAAGGACTGGTCGAGGTGGGTTAAGAGAGGCGTCAAGATCTACTGATTATGAAACGTCGGTTTGATGCGCCTTCCAAACAATTGCTGATCATATTTTATCGAAATCCACAACTGGGCAAAGTAAAGACGAGGCTGGCCGCCGAACTGGGTGATTCCCAAGCGCTGGCTATTTATCTCTACTTAGCCTCTTATACCCGAACCATTACCGAAACTATTACCGTCGACAAGGTTGTGTTCTATTCAGATTATATCGACAACGAAGACAATTGGAGCAATAGCGGTTATCTGAAACATATTCAGGAAGGGTCCGACCTTGGAGACAAAATGCGCAATGCATTTAAATACGGATTTGATAAGGGATACAACTCCATCTGTATCATTGGGACGGATTGTTTTGAACTTTCGTCCTCAATTATTTCAAATGCCTTTGAAGCCTTAACCGTTTCAGATGCGGTTATTGGCCCCGCTAAAGATGGTGGGTACTACTTGCTGGGTATGAATTCACTGCACGAGCAATTATTCAGGAACAAATCCTGGAGTACCAATTCCGTATTTAAAGATACCCTCGGCGACTTCAAAGCGGCAGCAATCAAATTTTATGAACTACCAGAGCTATCGGATATAGACAAGGCGTCAGATCTGCCGCGAGAGTTACGTCACCTTTCGCAATGATGCTTCATTTCGTTCTACACTTCTGCAGGATATTCTCCTTGAACTTTTGATCACTCTTCAGAGTTGCAAAGAATTCATCCGAATATTTTTTAATGGATGTAAACTCCTTAGGATCAAAATAACTTTCATATAGGCCGATAATATCGTTCATTTTTGGCTCCAGGGCGATATACTCCTTTCTCACGTGTTGAACCAATGGTTCGGGTCTGCAAAAACCCCGGTACACGCGGGTTCGTGACTCAGTCGTACCAAGTTCGGCACTACCTTTCGCGTAGGGGGCATTCACAAAACCCGCCATATCGAAATCATACGGAATGGGAATGTGCTTCCCTTGTTCAGTGCGTATGAGTTTCATGTTATGATAATAAACAGAAGACCAGTCGGTGTTGGAGATCCAGTACTCAAAGAGGTCATGCCGCACTGCACTCGTATCTTGAAGCGCCAAAGGATGCACCTTAATGCTGTCAACCGCTTTTGCGTGAAAGCGATCTGCAACAAGGTCGTCGTCTTCAATAAAGAATGCTTTCATTTCATGAGTCTTTTTCTTATCGACATCCTCCAGTGTAATGTTCAACAACCTGGTGTTAAAAAAATAAGGAGTAGCCGGCTCGTATAGCTGGTAACACATATACTCTTTCATTATCAGAGCGTCGGCGTTCTTGTTGATGTTGCAGGGTAGAACAAGCTTTAGGGCTTTATTACCCTCAAACACCGTTCCCTTTGTGTCACCCTTTTTTAACTTGATCCTCATCGGAACAAAGTAACAGTTCTCCCTGCGGAATTGCCCCCGCGCACGGACCTTCATAGGGATCGAATCCCACGAAGTTTTTTCTCCGCCTTTATAATAAAGCATGGATGCTTGATAGATTGTATCGACAGTTTCCTTTTTGAGGGCTTTAAGCGATACTTTTACCCGGATAGTCAGCGGCTTTTCCTGCTGAAACAACGGAGTAAGTTCTGGTGATTGCCCAAAGCTGGCAATGGTGAATTGGCAAATCAATAGAAGTGCCGTGAACACACGTGCAGAATACATTGCAGTAAGTTTTAATAGTAGTAAACCTTGATCACAACACGATTCTTCCCGTAGTCTATATGCTCAATATCGACTTTCTTTATTTGTAAACCTGTAATTCTTTGCAATTCTTCTATCAGGATGTTTTCACGATCAGGCCGAATGTTATCCAGGTTATTGTATTCGATGGTTTTAGTTTTCTCATTACGCATGAGCCTGTCACCGTCTATTATGAACACTGTTACTATGATCATCGAATTCAGGCCTAGAATCTCAATGTAGGAACCTTTCATTATCGAATTGATCAACCCAATGGTCATGATTATGAAAAGGTAGGTCATGTCTTTTATCGTAATCGTTTCTGTTCGAAATCTCAATAACGAAAACGCGGCAAGCAATCCAAAAGCACTGCCCATTGAGTTGAATGCTTTCGTCTTCTCTAACATGTATGCCAACAGGAATATGATGAAGTTAAGTAGAAAGAAAGTGAAGTAAAAATCCTTCTTCATGTAGATCTTATAATAAACAAACCGGATCAGAATGATCATGGTAACGGTATTGATGAGAAGGCGAAGAAGGAAATACTCAGTGAAGAGCTGATTGGTTTGCATTACTAAATATAATATTGTTTTTGATTTGATTACGCAGATCGTGAGTAGCTTTTATTTTGAACCGCTCTGTCCGTGATTCTTTCCTAGTATTTGCGCTTATCCATCTGTCCTTTTTTCCGAGGCTAATCGCGGCTAAACTGAATAATCGCCAGGATAAATTAAGACATTCTCTTTATATTAGGTGGTCCCATCAACAATATGTATAAGAACGCCATCGATCATCAAGTGTGCCGATTCGAACCGCAACCCTCCTTAGGTCTTTCGATGGTATTGCGTATCACTGCCATGGCCTTTTGTTTGATTGCCAGTTCGGGATCAGTATTCTCACAATCCGGCATTCCTCAAAGTCCCCTATTTGCCACCGATGACATTTTGGAAATCCGCCTTTCCGGGGATATCAAGTCGTTGATGGACGAACGTACTGCAGACTCCAAGTATTATCCCATAACACTCAGCTATAAAGACAACGGTAACAGCCGTCAGGTGCCTGTGAAGGTCAAAACCCGGGGCCACTTCAGGCTTGACCGCGCGAATTGCTTCTATCCTCCGCTGATGTTGAATTTCTCTAAAAAGAAGGAATTGCCCGCTCCTTTTACCGACCAGGATAAGATCAAATTGGTTACTCCTTGCAAAGCCGAAAGGTATGTCGTTCAGGAGTATCTGGTTTACAAGCTGTATAATCTCGTAACGCCAAAGAGCCTGAAAGCACGGTTGGCGAAGGTTATTTATGAGGACAGTGTGAGAGGAAAAACAACGGAACCGCTGTACGGAATACTGTTGGAAGACGATGACCAGATGGCAAGTCGCAACGAAGCCTTTGTCACAGAAAAGAAAATTTTTAGACCAGAAGCCACGCATCGTGATGATTTTCTCAAGATGGCGGTCTTCGAATATTTAATCGGGAACACAGATTGGTCGGTACAATATCGGCAGAATATCAAACTGATAGCTAAGGATTCAATGTCGGTACCTTCCACAGTTGCATATGATTTTGACCATGCAGGAATAGTTCACGCTCCATATGCCAAACCCGCACCGGAGTTGATGCTTACTTCTACCACGACGCGCCGGTACCGTGGATTCTGTATAGATGACATGACGGCTTATAAGGAAGTGTTTGCATTGTTCAATGATCTTAAAGGAAGCATTTACGAGGTGTATTCTGGTAATGCGTTGTTGGATGAGAAGTACATTAAAACTACCCTGAAGTTTTTGGATGATTTTTATGACACGATCAATGATCCCAAAAAGGCGCAGAAAGAGTTTTTGTATCCATGTGCGAAAAGTGGTACTGGCAACGTCGTGATCAAGGGACTTCAGAACAATTGATTGAATGAAAATACATTGCCATCTCAAATTTGCATTCCTCTATGAAAGTATCCCGAAATAATTTTCTTCGAATGGCTGGTGCTTCGCTGTCGGCTGCATCGATCCCTTCGTTCGCGCAAGCTGAGCTTCCGTTACCCAAACCAAGAATAAAGCTCAGTGTTTCGTCGTATTCATATTGGCACTTCAAAAAAGAAAAGTATCCCATTGAAAAAGTAATAGACGAAGCTGCGAAAGTTGGCGTCGAAGGTATTGATATCCTGCATCGCCAAATGGAAGGTGAAGACAACACGTACATTCAGAAGTTAAAGAAACATGCTTTCGTGAATGGCATTGCTTTTACCTGCTTGTCAATCCATCAAAGTTTTGTTTCTCCGGACAAGGAGTTTCTCGCAAAGGAAATCGAGCATACAAAAAAATGCATCGAACTGGCAGCGCGTATGGGCATTCCGTGCCTTCGACTCAACTCTGGTCGTTGGGGAACGATCAAATCTTTTGATGAGCTTATGAAAGCGCGTGGTGTTGAGCCGATACTGGCGGGCTATACGGAGGATGACGGATTCAAATGGTGCATCGACAGCATTCAGCAATGCCTTCCAACTGCTGAGCAAAATGGCGTTTTGCTTGCGCTCGAAAATCACTGGGGATTATGTTCGACGCCTGAAGGTCAGCTGCGCATTAAAAAAGCGATCGATTCACCATGGTTAGGTATTATGATGGATACCGGAAACTTTTTGGAAAATCCGTATGATAAACTGGAGATGCTCGCCCCAT
>DATHIE010000799.1:0-12669 GCA_035316905.1 Chryseolinea sp.
CCTTGCACAGATTTTATCAATAACTCTCGCTTCCCGGTATTTGTGAACTGTACTTCTCTTACGGTCGTAGCGTTTGGTCTAATCTTTCCGAAATCAAGCGCGGACACTTCAAGTCGAAGCTTCGGAGCTTTTGCAATCTCTTCTGGTTTCAAATCTTTAAAGTTATCCTCCAATGTGGCGTACACAGAAAAGGACTTGTTGGGATTTGATTCATCATCGGTTTGGACCTCTATGTTATCAGACTGGAATCCGTAACGCCCGTTCTGTTTACCATTGTAGCTGATCTTGATGTTACCCTTCTGTCCAGGTGCTAATGTTTTCGGATGAACGTCAACTTTTATATACGGTGGCGCAACAAACTTTCCGCTATAGGTAACTGCTTTTGTACCTCCATTAAAGACCTGAAAATCGCGAACTGTATATTCATCCTTGAGGTAAACTTTACCCAGATTGAACGAGCCGGACTTCAGTTTCCAGCTCCCATTGGTAGATTGAAATTCAGTAGCGGACAAGGGTTCATTTCCGTCCGTGGTAACCTGTCCTTTAATTTGGAGCACGAAAGGATTGGAATCGAAATCCGTGGAGATCGTTAATGACTTATTAAAGTATCCTGGTCTTCCCTTGGGATTGTAGCTAGCCTGAATAAAGCCGGTCTTCCCGGGAGCTATTTGGTCTTTTGTCCAATCGGGGGTTGTACAGCCGCAGGAGGCCTGAACAGTCAGGATTTGGATCGGCCGGCCGCTATTGTTGGTAAAAAGAAACTCATGAACTACCGGTCCGCCATTCTCCTTCACCCCGCCGAAGTCAAACGACTCTTCTCTGAACTGCAATGGTTTTGCTACTTGTGCAAATGCCGTCACAGCGCACGTCATCAATATGAAACTCAGCCTTATTCTCATCCTCAGTAATTTTTGATTGGGCAAATTTAAAACTAATTCAGTTCAGCTTTATTTTATTTTATTTGCAAAACTATGGCTAGAATTTTAACAGGCATTCAGAGTAGCGGAAAGCCGCATTTAGGAAATTTATTAGGAGCAATAATTCCGGCAATTCAGTTGTCAGTGAAACCTGGAAATGATTCTTTTTTCTTTATCGCTGATCTTCATTCCCTAACTACCATAAAAGACGCTGAAACACGCGTGGAAAATGTGCGCGCTGTGGCTGCTGCCTGGCTTGCATTCGGTTTTGACACCGACAAAAATTATCTCTACCGGCAATCACGGATCCCGGAAGTATGTGAGCTAACGTGGTACCTCAGCTGCCTCACTCCCTTTCCGATGCTTGCTAATGCGCATTCATTCAAGGATAAATCCGAAAAACTTTCAGATGTCAACGCGGGATTGTTCACGTACCCCGTCCTGATGACTGCCGATATCATTCTCTACGATGCCAACTTTGTACCTGTTGGGAAAGATCAGCGTCAACATTTGGAAATTGCGCGCGACATCGCGACGGCGTTCAACGCCGCCTATGGAGAAACTTTTGTGGTCCCAGAAGCAAAAATTGAAGAAACGATAATGACGATTCCCGGAACGGATGGACAGAAGATGAGCAAATCCTATGGCAACATCATTGATATTTTTCTTCCGGAAAAAGAACTACTGAAACAGATCCGTACAATCAAAACGGATAGTACACCCATGGAATCGCCAAAAAATCCAGAGGGTGATAACGTATTTGCAATTTATAGTTTACTGGCCACCCCTGAGCAAAGGGAAGCGATGCGTCAAAAGTATCTGGGCGGAAATTACGGATATGGTCACGCAAAGCAGGAGTTATATGACTTGATAATTCATAAATTCAAGAAAGAACGCGACTCATATGATTATTATATGCGTAATACCGCTGCATTGGAAGAACGACTCGAACAGGGCGAAGCCAAAGCGAGAGTAATCGCCCGTCAGGTACTGGACAGGGTAAGAAATAAGATCGGTTATGTTTGATCTGAAAAAATTTCCGATGCCTACTTATCGGATGACCAGACTACCTGATGTTTGTCTTTGCCTACGCTAAGGATGATTCGCACGGGACTCGGAGCCAGGACAAGGCGGGTATCTTTCCCCGGCAGTTTATCAACTTCGACCGGCACACCTTGGCCAAGGTAGCCTATCGGCATAAGAACGTCATTATCAGGACAGTATTCGTCGTGAACCTGCTGCAGCGCTTGCTCCAAAAAATCGCCAAATTCCTCCTGAAAGTCATCTTCCAGATCGTGCAGTTCTTCTTCCAGATCGTCGTACTTCGGATTGTTATAATTGATTTTGCTTAGCTCCTCTCTCTTTTTAACAATATTCTCAAGAGCCTGATCAAGTGCTTTAACATCCATGGCGAAAATTTTTTGTAAAGATTACAGAAATCGTGGAATTACAAAAATTCGGCTGCCTCAAACAACGACAATAAAATTCTGTTTGGAAGTCGTTTTAAAGGTCAAGGGCTTATAATCGTTTATAATTTTCAAATCGACAGAATCTCCTTCGTATTGCTGTCATCGCAGTTCAGCAAAGCCTAATTTTACTAAAAAAACAACCATGGAAACCGACTTCCTTCCGATAAAAGGCACAGACCATATTGAATTCTATGTCGGGAATGCCAAGCAGACGGCTTTGTTTTATCAACACTGCATGGGCTTTGAATGGGTAGCCTACGCCGGTCCCGAAACTGGCGTGCGCGATCGCTGCTCTTATGTGCTTCAACAAAACAAGATCCGGCTGGTGCTCACAACCTCGTTGTCTAATGATTCTGAAATTTCAGAACATGTCCGTAGACATGGGGATGGTGTGAAGGGATTAGCGCTTTGGGTTGATGACGCTCGGAAATCCTTTAAAGAAACGACGTCGCGTGGCGCTGAACCCTCAAAGGAGCCAATGGTCATAAAGGATGAATACGGCGAAGTAACAGTGGCTTCCATCAAAACCTATGGAGAGACCATTCACACCTTCGTAGAAAGGAAGAATTACCGGGGTGCTTTTTTGCCAGGATATCAAAAGCGAGAAAGTTTGATTGAAGTAAACCCAGTCGGATTGCAATACATTGATCATTGTGTGGGGAATGTTGAACTGGGTCAAATGAATCACTGGGTGGCGTTTTATGAAAAGGTCATGGGGTTCAAGCTGCTTATAACATTCGACGATGAAGATATTTCCACGGAATACAGCGCGTTAATGTCTAAAGTAGTCTCTAATGGTAATGGTTATATCAAGTTTCCAATCAATGAGCCGGCGAAGGGCAAGAAAAAGTCCCAAATCGAAGAGTACCTCGACTTTTATCAAGGGCCGGGAGTTCAACATATCGCTATTGCGACCGACGATATTATTTTCACGGTCGGAGAATTGAGGCGTCGCGGCATTGAATTCCTTCACGTACCAGATTCATACTATAGTGAGGTATTGGATCGGGTTGGCACTATAAAGGAAGATATAGATGAATTAAAAAAGTTAAACATCCTTGTGGACCGCGACGAAGAAGGATACCTACTCCAGATCTTCACAAAACCCCTACAGGATCGGCCCACACTTTTCTTTGAGATCATTGAACGCAACGGCGCAAAGTCCTTTGGAAAGGGGAACTTCAAAGCTTTGTTCGAATCAATCGAACGCGAGCAGGCGCTGAGAGGAAACCTTTGACAATGAGCAATGAGCAATGAACAGTGAGCGATGAACAGTGAGCGATGGGGTGATCACGCCAATGGATACCCGGTTTATTGGTTTGAATGGGCTTAATAATTTGCACATCCTGGAGTTCAAGTTTCAGCCAATGTCGCTTTATTGAATTGATCAATGACGCACGTCATCATACCAGGCGACGCTTATCTGTCTCTCATGGCAATAAAATTCGTATTTTTCGCCCCGTTTAAGAATGATGGTTTTACATCGATCACGCAAATCAAACTTTTGCCTGATCTAACAAAGAAGCAATTGAGAAATGAAAGATCTTTTACAACAAGTTCAAACTAAGGCTCAGCAATGGCTGGATAGTCCCGTTATCGACAGTACCACCAAAAGCGAAGTAAAATCTCTGCTGGACAAGAAAGATTCAAAAGAGCTGATCGACAATTTTTACAAAGATCTTGAATTCGGTACCGGTGGTCTTAGAGGCATTATGGGTGCAGGTTCCAACTGCATGAATAAGTATACCGTCGGAATGGCAACGCAGGGACTGGCAAATTATCTCAACAAAACATTCCCGCGGAAAAAGATCAAGGTTGCTATCGCGCACGACAGCAGAAACAATAGCAGGTTCTTCGCACAAGTTACCGCTGACGTGCTGAGTGCAAATGGTATCGACGTGCATATGTTTCCGGAATTGCGTCCCACTCCTCTGCTCTCATTTGCTATACGTTATTTAAAATGTGACTCGGGAATTGTTGTAACAGCATCGCACAACCCAAAGGAGTACAACGGTTATAAAGCGTATTGGAATGATGGCGCACAAGTGGTACCTCCACACGACAAGAACATCACTACTGAAGTAAAAACCATTACATCGTTCGGTCAGGTTAAATTCAATGCAGACACTTCAAAGATTCACAGCATCGGGCCGGAGGTCGAAGAAGCTTATTACGAAGAGGTGAAAAAACTTATCCCAAACCGAAGTGTAATTGAAAAGCACAACAACATACCGTTAGTTTATACAAGCATTCACGGTGCCGGGATTACGATGGTTCCGGAATGTCTCAAACAAATTGGCTTCACCAACATTCACGTTGTTGAAGAACAGGAAACACCCGACGGAAATTTTCCCACGGTACAATCTCCGAACCCCGAGGAAAAGTCGGCAATGGAAATGGTGATTAAGAAGGGAAAGGCTGTTGGTGCCACGATGGTTATGGCAACAGACCCTGATACGGACCGTGTAGGCATAGGGGTACGTAAGGCAGATGGCGAATTCATCCTGTTGAACGGAAATCAGGCATTCAGCCTTATGATGTATTTCATTCTGAAGAGTTTGAAAGACAGAAACAATGCCTATATCGCGAAAACCATTGTCACCTCTGAGCTCGTGGACACAATGGCCGCTAAACTTGACATTGAGTGCTATAACACGCTTACTGGTTTCAAATACATCGCTGAGCTCATGGGCAAATTCGATGGCAAGAAAAGGTTTATCGCAGCGGGAGAAGAAAGCTATGGTTACATGGTAGGCGATTTCGTTCGCGACAAGGATGCAGTTTCAGCCTGTGCCTTTTTTGCTGCGATGGCGGCAAGCGCTACGGACGAAGGTAAGTCAATGTATGATTGGCTTATCGATATGTATGTGGATTTCGGGTATTATAAGGAAAACCTTTTGAACGTAACAAAAAAAGGTCAACAGGGCGAGCAGGAAATCAAAGCCATGATGGAAAAGTTCAGAAGCAACCCGCCGAAAGAAATCATTGGAAGTCGTGTTGTCCGCCTTCTTGATTACAAATTCCTTAAAGAAACAAATCTTGTGACCGGTAAAGAATCAAAGTTGGATTTCCCTGCTTCAGATGTATTGCAATTCTACCTTGAAGATGGAAGCAAAGTATCTGTACGTCCATCGGGAACAGAACCAAAGATAAAGTTCTATATCAGTGTACTATCAGAACTACCATCAAGAAACGATTTTGCGAAAGTAACGGAGGAGCTGGATAAAAAAATCAGTGGAATCGAAAAATACCTTCAGTCAGCCTGACAATGAACTTTTTCACTGAATCAATCCTCACGATTATTGATCGGGACCTCAACAAACTCGAGGAGGAGATCAAGCTATATCCGTCGGAGGACTCGCTATGGAAAATTTCAGGCGGCGTCAAAAATCCTGGAGGAGACCTTTGCCTTCATTTGTGTGGGAACCTTCAACACTATATCGGTGCAGTTCTGGGAAATTCCGGTTATGCCAGGAACCGTGACCAAGAATTTGCTACAAAGAACATTCCCCGAACATTACTGATTTCAGAAATCCACAAAACTAAAGGAGCAGTACGTTCTGCCTTGGAGAAGCTTGACCCCGGTATACTTGACAAAGAATACCCCGAGCGCGTGTTCGGCTATTCGATGACTACAGGCCATTTTCTAATCCACCTGACATCCCACCTTGGCTACCATCTTGGACAGGTAAATTACCTTCGTCGCCTGCTTTGAAGCCAGTGCGGCATTCCGGAAAACCTGCTAAATTTGCCCGTTCGATATGAAAAAAGTCGCTTTTTATACGCTGGGATGCAAGCTCAACTACTCTGAGACCTCGACGATATCGAGGTTGTTTGAGGACAAAGGCTATGAAAAAGTTGATTTTACCGATTCACCTGACATTTTTATTATCAATACCTGCTCGGTGACGGAAAATGCCGACAAAAAATGCCACAAGATCGTTCGCGAAGCGAGAGGCATTTCGCCTGACGCTTACGTTGCAATTATTGGATGTTATGCACAGTTAAAACCAAAAGAAATTGCCGAAATACCTGGTGTTGACGCTGTGCTGGGTGCATCCGAAAAATTCAGGCTCGTCGAATTACTCGACGGCTTTATACGCAAGCCGGAAGCGGAAGTCTTTGCTTCCGAAATAGAAAACGCAAATCAATTTAACACGTCATACTCGATCAATGATCGCACACGTACCTTCCTGAAAGTCCAGGATGGATGCGATTACTCATGCACATTCTGCACAATTCCACTGGCGCGAGGCAGCAGCAGAAGTGATAGCATTGAAAATATCCTAAAGACGGCTAATGAAATTGCTGCTACAGAAGTAAAGGAGATCGTGCTTACCGGTGTTAATACTGGTGACTTCGGGTTGCAGAAAGGTGAGCGGGTGGAAAGATTTATCGATCTGATAAAAGCTTTGGATGACGTAGACGGGATTGAAAGGTTCCGTATTTCATCTATAGAGCCAAACCTGCTGAGCGATGAGATAATCTCGTTTGTCGCTTTGTCGAAACGATTTGTTCCGCATTTCCATATTCCTCTTCAGTCGGGGTCCAACAAGATCCTTAAGCTAATGAAGAGACGATACCTTCGTGAACTCTATACGGACCGTGTAAAGTCTATAAAAGAAAAGGTGCCGCATTGCTGTATTGGAGTCGATGTCATTGTTGGGTTCCCGGGAGAAACGGAAGAAGACTTCCTGGAAACTTATCAATTCCTCAATGAGTTGGATATCTCGTACCTGCACGTCTTTACTTACTCTGAACGCGAAAACACACCGGCTGCATTGATGACCGGCGAGGTGCCTGCAAATAAACGCGCCGAGCGTTCACGAATGCTTCATATACTCTCCGATAAGAAGAGAAGAAAATTTTACGAAGACAACCTTGGAAGAACAGCATCAGTCCTTTTTGAAAATGATGTTGAGAATGGCTTAATGCACGGCTTCACAGAAAATTATGTGAGAGTAGTGGCCAAATACGATCCTGTCTTGATCAACGAAATCAAAATAATAAGGCTTGCAACAATTAGTGATCTTGGCACTGTCGAGGTTGAAGAGATCCAGCCAGAAGTACTCGCCCATTGACACATTCATAAATCGCCATAAAAAGTTAAGATTCGCGGGATAGTCTTGCCCGCCTTGAAAAAGTTCTATTCATGTAAGCCCATCCCCAATAAAGAACTTTGGCCGAAATCCCCTCCTTCATTTAACTAGCTGATTATCAGAATAAAAGGAGTGAGGTTTCGAAATTATTATTAAAGAAAAAAATTTGCGTTAAGGGTAGATCCGCCGCGTAAGGTTTTTGCCCAGAGTGACGAAAAACGGGCAGGTCACTTTTCTAATTAACTCCTTACCAGCCTATTCTTACACGTCTACCGTAAAGACCTATTACGCCAAGTGCATTCCTGCGGCACCCTATACCTTTGTAATGTCATTTAAGTTTTAGGGTTTAAACTTAGATTGAGGGGAGCAGGAAGAAGACCACGGATTTGTGAAATGGGTTGTGGGGTCTTCTTCCTTTTTTTATTTACTGATTTTTAATACGACCATCTTTAAGCTCGATCTTTCGGTCTGACATCCTTGCGAGCTCTTCGTTGTGTGTTACAATTACAAACGTCTGCCCTACATCCTTTCTTAGCTTAAAGAACAAATTATGAAGGTCGATTGCATTTTTCGAGTCGAGATTTCCACTCGGTTCATCCGCCAATATAAGGTCCGGTGAATTGATCATTGCTCTGGCAACAGCAACACGTTGCTGCTCTCCGCCCGACAACTCAGAAGGTTTGTGATCTCTTCTTTCATCCAAACCGAGCATCGACAACAGACTTGTTGCCCGTTCCCTCACCTGATTCTCCTCCCCTAGCCCAATCAACCCGGGGATCATTACATTTTCAAGAGCAGTGAACTCGGGAAGTAGGTTGTGAAACTGGAAGACGAAGCCAATGGACTTATTCCTGAATGCCGCCAAATTCTTTGAGGACTGGCCGAAGACATCTTTGTCTTGTATGAATACTTTTCCTTTATCGGGTGAATCAAGAGTACCAAGGATGTGCAATAGGGTGCTTTTCCCTGCGCCTGATGCACCTACTATTGCAACTACTTCGCCCTTGTTGATCTCGAGGTCAATACCTTTTAATACAGCCAGTTCGCCGTATGACTTCATTAAATTAGAGGCGCGCAGCATGGACTCAGTTAATTGTTTGCTTGAAATAAAGCTGTAAATAAACTAGTTTCGCCCCAAACAAAAAATTCATGAACATCCACGAGTACCAAGGCAAGGAAATCCTTAAGAAATACGGTGTCACTGTGCAACGCGGTATAGTTGCCGACACTCCGGACAGCGCTGTTCACGCTGCTAAAGAATTAAGCGCCGAGACCGGAACAAAATGGTTCGTTATAAAATCACAAATCCATGCCGGTGGACGTGGAAAGGGAAAGATCAAGGAAACCGGTTCCAACGGGGTGGTACTCGCAAAAAATATAACGGAGGTGCCAGACAAAGTGAAGGCAATTCTTGGTGGAACACTAGTCACTGTCCAGACCGGGCCTGAAGGAAAGAAAGTAAATAAGGTGTTGATCGCAGAGGATGTGTACTATCCTGGCGAAAACGAACCTAAGGAATATTATATGAGTATCCTGCTGGACCGCTCCAAAGGATGCCCTGTTGTTATGGCATCGACCGAGGGCGGAATGAACATCGAAGAAGTGGCGGAGACTCATCCCGAAAAAATTATCAAGGAATGGATCGACCCTGCTGTGGGGCTGCAGCCATTCCAGGCAAGGAAGCTGGCCTTTGCGTTGGGCTGGGAAGGAAATGCATTTAAGGAGGGAGTAAAGTTTATACACTCGTTATACAATGCGTATGTGGGACTTGATGCCTCGATGTTTGAGATCAATCCGCTTTTAAAGACCTCTGACAATAGGATACTGGCTGTTGACGCGAAGGTGAACCTGGACGACAATGCACTCTTCCGTCACAAAGATCTGGCTGAGCTCCGCGATATAACCGAAGAAGATCCGTTGGAAGTAGAAGCAGGTAAAGCAGGATTAAACTATGTGAAGCTGGACGGCAACGTAGGGTGTATGGTAAATGGTGCTGGTCTTGCCATGGCCACGATGGATATTATCAAACTATCAGGCGGTGAGCCCGCCAACTTCCTTGATGTAGGGGGTGGGGCAAATGCCGAAACAGTGGAAGCTGGCTTCAGGATCATATTGAAGGACCCCAACGTAAAAGCTATCCTCATTAATATCTTTGGTGGTATCGTACGTTGTGACCGCGTGGCCAATGGAGTTGTTGAAGCTTATAAGAAGATAGGTGACATCCACGTGCCGATTATCGTCCGCCTGCAGGGAACAAATGCGGAAGAAGGCGCTAAAATCATTGAGCAGTCCGGCCTCAAAGTCTTTTCGGCCATCGTCTTAAAGGACGCGGCACAGAAGGTTAAGGAAGTTTTGGCATGATTTGCGTTTCAGTACTAGTCTAATTTCTTTATATTTATCGTAGCATAATGCTAAGTTAGGTTCATGAATAGGCTTTTTGTTTTTGTCGTAGTTGGTTTTCTGGGTCTGCCATTGGCGGGTTCGTCCCAGAGCTTTTATGCATTGCGCCGAGACCGGAATTTCCTCGTTAGCGTTGGATCTGGTACTGCAAACTACTACGGCGAAATGGTTAACCCAGGAGAGTTCGGAACCCTGAAACCAAACATAGCAATTGGTGCAGAATACTATCTTACAAACCGAATAAGCGCGCGGGCCGAACTTACTTGGTTTCAACTATCGGGAAATGATGCAGACGCCGACGACGACCGGGTTGAACGGAACCTCTCCTTTAGAGCAAATTGCCTGGAACTTAGCGCATTAGGTGCCATTAACTTGACTCCCATGGGCCTGCGGTTCTACCAGCGCTCGGCACTGAATTTTCATGCCTTTGCCGGGATCGGTGTGTTATACTTTAATCCAAAAGCTAAGTACCAGGGCGAATGGCATGCGCTTCAGCCGCTCAAAACAGAAAACAAGAATTACAGTCGCGTTCAGCCCGTAATTCCATTGGGCATCGGAGCAAGAATAAAACTAGACCCATTCTTTAACATCCTCATAGAAGGCGGTTATCGGTTCACATTTACGGATTATCTGGATGACGCCAGCAGCACGCGTTATGTTGACGCTACCTTGAAGAACGATCTGGCTAGGGCATTATCGGACAGACGTGTAGAAATAGATACACAACCCAGCAGACCTACCGAGGTTGGAAAGAGGGGTAATCCGGACGAGAATGACGGATATTTTATAGCGAACATTACTCTTCAGTATTACATACCGAAGATGATGTTCAGTAACTACAACAAGCTCTACAACGTAAAGCGCAAAGCTTATTACCGCAAACCGCGGAGGCGATAACCTACTCGATATTATTCGAGAAGAATACTGCTATATTTTTTTGTATCGTTCAAGGTACACGCAATCCCCCTGCTGACAGAAAGCAATGGTTGAACATCGATGTGAACGGGCAGTTCGATCCGTGATTCGAAACGTTCCTTTAATCCCCGAAGCATTGCATTCCCACCGGTGACGTGAATTCCGTTTTGATAGATGTCAGCAGCAAGTTCGGGTGGACAGGTTTCAAGTGTTTGGATGATAGCATGTTCAATTGCGCTGACAGACTTCTCAAGAATTCTCGCTACTTCGCAATGGTTAATGATCCTTGTAACAGGAATACCTTCGATGAGGTCTTTGCCTCTTACCATCATGGGTTCCGGCGCATCGCTTACATCATCCAGGACAGAACCTACCTGGAATTTCACTTGTTCTGCAGTCTTTAAACCGATTGCCATATTGTACTGGCGACGGAAATAATCCTGGATCTCTTCATCAAATGTATCACCAGCTACTTTCAGCGACTGGAAGGCAGCAATACCGGAAAGGGAGATAACTACGATTTCAGTGATGCCTCCTCCGATGTCGATCAACATCTTTCCATCAGGCTCACTTATGTTCAGTCCGATTCCCAACGCAGCGGCAAGCGGCTCATAGACCATGTAAGTTTTTCGCGAATTAAACTGACCGAGGGCATCGCGTAATGCACGGCGCTCTACTTCTGTTGTAGAATACGGAATGCCTGAAATAATATTGT
The DNA here is from genome assembly GCA_035316905.1 of Chryseolinea sp. GTDB lineage: Bacteria > Bacteroidota > Bacteroidia > Cytophagales > Cyclobacteriaceae > Chryseolinea. Next base: position 11,516 of record DATHIE010000799.1, read on the forward strand.
TGTAACCGCTGAAGACTGATTTCGTGGAGTATGCCACTGACAACATTTCACGAATCATTTTACTGGCTGATTCATAGTCGGCAATTACACCACCTCGAAGTGGCTTAATCGGACGGAGTTCATCATGGCTCTTCTCAAACATGTTGAACGCCTTGTCTCCTACTGCTTTCACTGCGTGACTGGTCGTATCGAAAACGATGTAAGAAGGCTGTGCAAGTAGAACCCTGTCGTTGTCGCTCACCACTGTGTTATTGTTCCCAAGGTCAATAGCCACGTTCTTGCTCTTAAAAAAATTGAGGTCCATGTTTTTTTAAATAAGTCTATTACCGTCTATCCAACTCCGACAACTAAGGACTTGTTTTCTATCGCAATATCGTAACTTCGGCGACCTAATCAACACAATGTAGTATGTCAAAGCATTCGCAAAGTACGCGAAGATCTTTCCTTAAAAAGGCGATCACAGGGGCGATTATTACCGGTGTACCTTCTGGCCTTATTGCACGGCCCAATGATAACGTAATTACCCTGGAGACCCGCGCTGATGAAAAGAAATTTTCGCCGAATGACCAGGTGAACATTGCAGTCATCGGAATGGGCATCATGGGCTTTAATAATTTAGGCACCTCAGTGCAGATTCCCGGAGTTAAGGTGATTGCAGCCTGTGACCTGTACACTGGTCGGCTTGAACGAACCAAAGAACTTTACGGAAAGGATATATTCACCACGAAGGATTACCGGGAAATCCTGGATCGCAAGGATATAGACGCGGTAATTATCGCAACGTCAGATCATTGGCACGACCGAATCTCCATTGATGCCCTGAACAAGGGCAAGCATGTGTATTGCGAAAAGCCAATGGTCCATAAGCTGGAGGAAGGAGCCGAAGTGATAGCCGTTCAGAAGAAGACCGGAAAGGTAATGCAGGTAGGAAGCCAGCGGGTAAGTTCGATCGTAACGGAAAAAGCGCGGCAAATCTTTGAATCAGGGGTGATTGGAGAACTTGTGTTGGTCGAAACATGGAATGACCGCCAAAGCCCAATGGGTGCCTGGCAATATTCCATCCCCACAGATGCTAATGCTGGCACGGTAGACTGGGAAAGATTTATTGGTGATGCTCCTAAAGTGGCCTACGATCCCGTTCGTTTTTTCAGATG
>DATHIE010000800.1:0-3370 GCA_035316905.1 Chryseolinea sp.
ACGGGGCGAACCCGTATTCGTAAGGCTATGGGGAATGTTCAAACCCAAACACAAGATACCCGGATCCGATATCGCCGGTCAGGTCGAAGCTGTAGGCAGCTCAATCAAAAAATTCAAGCCCGGCGACGAAGTCTACGGAGATATTGTGGAACACGGGTGGGGAGGGTTCGCTGAATATGCCTGCGCCCACGAACATCAGCTCGTATTAAAACCTGCTTCGATGTCGTACGAACAGGCGGCGGCGATACCGCAGGCAGGGTTGCTTGCTCTTCAAAGCATTCGAGACGTCGGAAGGCTGCAGAAAGGTCAGCGAATGCTTCTTAACGGCGCCGGAGGCAGCGTGGGAACATTGGGAGTCCAGATCGCAAAAATGCTCGGCGCAGAAGTCACGGTAGTGGACAGCGCAAACAAATTAGACCTCCTAAAAACGCTCGGAGCTGATCACTTTATTGACTATCAAAAGGAAGATTTTACCAGCAACGGACTGATGTATGATCTCGTGGTTGACGTTGTTGCCAACCGGCCAATATTCAGCTACAAGAAGGCATTAGCGCCGGGCGGTCAATTTGTAATGATAGGTGGGACGACATCTACCATATTAAAAATGATGACGTTGGGGTCGTTGGTCTCACAAATAAGAAAGATAGCTGCTAAGCCTTCGGATCGGCGTATTACAATGATGGGCTATAAGCCTAATCACGGTTTGGATGACATGTCAACATACTTTCTCGCAGGCAAGGTCATTCCTGTAATCGACAAAGTTTTTGCATTGGCAGACACAGCCGAGGCTTTCAGGTATTTTGCCAGTGGTGCATTTAAAGGCAAGGTGGTTATTAAAATTTGTTGATTGTTGATTGTTAATTGTTCACTGTTTTTACTCCGTCCTCAACGCCTTCACTGGATTTGCTTTTGACACCTTCATCGAATGATATAGTATCGCCGTGAACGCAATCATCATTGCTGCGACCATTGTTCCTGCGAATATCCACCACTTGAAGTTTGCATGAACCACAAAATTTTGCAACCACCGGTCCATATAATACCATGCGATGGGGAGGCCAATAATATTTCCAATCAATACCAGCTTAAGGAAATCCCCCGAGAGCAGCCTTATAAGTTTTGACGTGGAGGCACCGATCACTTTTCTGATCCCGATTTCCTTAGTCCTGCGTTTCGTCATGAATGCTGTCAAACCAAATAATCCTAACGCGCCCAACAGAATAGAAAGCAGGGAGAAAGAAATAAACAATTTCATGAACTGTTCTTCGGCGATATAATACCTTCGAAGTGCTTCATCCATGAATTCATACTCAAACGGTCGGGAGGCAGCAAGGGACGACCAGACTTTACCAATGGATGAAATGGTTCCCTTCACATCATCACCCTTGATACGAACTTCTAACCAGGACACAGGCGGTGTAATATCCGACGCAAGAGAAAAGACTACCGGCCCGGCACGTCGATGAAGCGACGCAAAATGGAAATTCTTTACCACACCGATTATATGCGCATTGACTTCGGTCCATTTGTCAACATTGTTAAAAGCCAGTCCGAACATATAAGCGCCTACGGGTTTTTCGAGTTCCAATAGTTCAGCTGCTGCCTCGTTTACCACATACGCGGCGGTTCCATCAGATGGAAAGTCACGGGAAAAAGTACGTCCATCATGCACCTGGGCGCCCAACGTTTCGAAAAAATCATGCGCTACCGTCACGGTAGGTATTGTGATCATGTCTTTCGCCGGATTGACTTTATAACCACGCCATCCATGCACGCCACCGGTTAACTTGTTTGTGGAGCCTGTTACGGAAAGAATACCTGGATCTTTCATTAGTTCGGATCTGAACGCTTCATATTTTGATGCAATCTCACCTGTCTGCATGGGTATCATGATGAGCTGCTCGGTATTGATACCGATGTTCGCATTTCGAATGAACCGAATCTGATCCATTACGATCAAGGTAGATGCTATCAAACCAACGGCGATGGTAAATTGAAAAACGATCAAGACGTTGCTGATAGGGTATCTTCCCGGTTTAAATTCAAGTTTGCCTGACAACATCCGAATTGTTCCTGACCGTAACAACGTAAGGGCTGGCACAATACCAGCGACAAATGCTATGGATACAATAACTCCAACGAATCCGAATCCGATCACACGATCCGCCCATGGCTCGAACGTCAGGTGTTTGCCACTAAGCTCGTTGAGCATTGGCATAAAAGACCACGCGATGAGTAAGGCGAGGAGTCCGCTGATCAAAAGAACAAGAAATGACTCTGTCTGAAACTGATTTATGATCATTCGCGCAGTTGATCCCAAAACGCGTTTGATTCCTGCTTCGCGGCTGCGCGGTAATGCCGCAGCCATAGAAAGATTAATGTAATTGATACAAGCAAGGCAAAGGATTATAAACGCCGTAATACAAAAGATGTAAACGTCGGTCTCTGTGCCGTTAGGTTTTAGTTCACCCTGCATCGGCGGACTAAGGTGTATTTTTGAAATTGGCTGAAGAAACAACTGAGGAACACCAGTATCTACTGGCCAGGCAGCTTTTATTACGTTGTCACATTGAGCTTTGATATCGGAAGGATTGATGTCCCTGTTTGTTTTGATGTATGTGTAAACACTGCGAGCTGAAATGTTTGTAAGGACCCAATCGGGATAAAACCGTTTGATTCCAGAAACAGGAAAAAGGATATGAGCTTCAAAGTGCACGTTCCCAGCCATGTCGTCCATCACCCCAGATACTGTAAAAAGTTTGTCTTTCATCACTATAGATTTGCCCATCGGGTTCGCATCACCAAAAAACTTAACAGCAGTTTGTCTGTCGATTACCACACTCGATGGCTCGTCAAGCGCGGAGGCGGGGTCGCCCTGAATAAATGGCAGCGAAAAAATATCAAAGAACGTTGAATCAACGTAAGCGACTTCTTCAATGTAGTCCTTCTCGTCAATATTGATGGTTTGAATGTCGAAATCGAGCCGGCCAAGCGACTCAATTCCTGACACCTGTTCCTCGATCAGGGGGTGTAACAGGAATGTGGTTGCTGCATCTGTAATCCTTGCATCTCCGCCTTGCTGATAGTTACCTCCAAGACGATAAATCCTTTCATAATCCTTAAACTGCCGATCGAAGCTTGTTTCATCGCGGACAAATAATGCGATCAGCAAGCAGGCGGCCAGACTCACTGACAGACCCCCCAGGTTTATGATTGTGTATAATTTGTTCCTAAGGAGGGTGCGCTGTGCGATCTTCAAATTAGGGATAAGCATATTCTTGGGTCTTTGGGTAGCATTTTCATTTTTTATGATCCACAGCAGTGGGAGGGTAGTAATAAGATCCGAAAGAAATCGGATGTCGGCTTTACG
>DATHIE010000801.1:0-13020 GCA_035316905.1 Chryseolinea sp.
TACGCCAGAACGGAACTATAAAATCTTGATGGACATTTATAACGCGGCAATCAATAGCCAATAGATATGGAAAGTAATCCACTACCATTGGTCACGATAGGCATACCTACATTTAACGGTAGCACCAGATTACCCAGGCCAATTCAATCCATCTGGACGCAGAACTATCCAAACCTGGAAATAATTATTTCCGATAATTGCTCAACGGATAACACAAAGGAAGTAGTTGAAAATATCCGTAAAGAACATCCGGAAATTAGATATATACGCCAAGACAGAAATATTAGCCAGATCCCTAATTATTATTTTCTTCTACGGGCTGCCAAAGGAAAGTATTTCATCTGGCTCGCAGATGACGATTTTCTTGAACCAGGTTTTCTCTTGAAGGCCGTTCAATTCATGGAAGAACATGATAATTACTCGCTGGCCTCGGGTCGAATTCAATATTGGCTAGGCGATCGTCCCGATGTGGTAGAGCACGGTTTTACATTTGAGCAAAATTCGCCGGGCTCAAGAGTTGCCCATTTCTATTCGAAAGTAATTTATGGCGGGCTCCTACACGGCCTTATACGAAGAGCATGTACTGAAAACGTAACGTTCAATTACGTGATTGGAATGGACTATCACTTTGTGGCGAATCTTGTCTATTTGGGCAAAGTAAAAAACTTCGATTTCACAGGATACAACAAACACTTCGGAGGAGTATCTAAGAACTTCAAGCAGTACGCGAAGTTCATGGGAGAATCATGGATCGTCGGATACTTTCCTCATTTGAAAATCGCTAAAGACGCGTTCACCGAGGTGTTCAGCCGATCATCCATATTTTCAAATAGGCCCTTTTTTTCCAGGTTGGCGCTCGCGGTGACATGTTCGCTTGGGGTTCTATTTTGTTATTACGGCCGGATATTCATTGGGGCGAGGGTGAAGAATCATGTTATAACTCCGATAACGTGGGCATTGAAGAAGACTGACGTCAAGAGTTGAGAGTCAATACTCAAGGATTACGTTATGCAATCGTTGGTTCCAGGGCTTTAGCCTTTGCGGATGATTTCAATCTGCGTGAAGAATGATTTCAATCATCGGAGCAGGAGGGCAAAATGTTCTTTTTTTCGCCTTAATTGCACGGCAAAATGTGTTCAACTAAAATAAACTATGAAAGCAGTCATCTTTGCAGGTGGATTTGGAACCAGAATTAGCGAGGAAAGTGGTGTCAGACCTAAGCCTATGGTCGAAATTGGCAACAAGCCGATTCTTTGGCACATTCTCAAAATCTATTCGCATTTCGGGATAAATGATTTTGTTATTTGCTGTGGCTACAAATCATATGTTATTAAGGAATACTTTTCCAATTACTTCCTCCATAGTGCCGACGTCACGTTCGACATGAAACTCAATAAGATGGAGGTGCACAATGCTTTCTCCGAACCCTGGCGCGTTACGTTGGTGGAAACGGGCGAGGACACCATGACCGGTGGTCGCCTAAAGAAGGTGAAAGACTATATAGGCAATGAAACATTTTGTCTAACCTATGGCGACGGAGTGAGCGACGTAGATATCAGCAAACTAATTGACTTCCACAAAAAGCAGGGTACCCAGGTTACATTAACAGCTGTGCAGCAACCAGGTAGATTTGGAGCCTTTACACTGGGTAGTGAAGAGGTCAAAGTAAATCACTTCCAGGAAAAACCTTTAACGGGTGAAACTCCATGGATCAATGGCGGATTTTTTGTGTGCGAGCCGTCGGTGATGGACCTCATTAAAGACGATTCCACCACGTGGGAACGTGAGCCTTTGGAAAAGCTGGCGACATCCGGAAATCTGTCTGCATACAAGCATAGTGGCTTCTGGCAAGCGATGGATACATTGAGGGATAAGAACTATCTGGAAGACCTTTGGAAATCCGGAAAAGCGCCCTGGAAACGCTGGAAATGAGATTTTTTCGCTATTTAAAATTTCCTTATACTTACCATAAACTTTAATATGAAGATTGTCATTTTCGGAAATATGGGATATGTCGGGCCGGGTGTAATCGAGCGGCTAAGGTCAACATATCCAACAGCAACATTGATTGGCTATGACACGGGTTTCTTTGCAAGCTGTTTGACTGATGTTGATTACTTACCTGAGCGAAAGCTTGATCATCAATATTTCGGGGATATACGCAACGTTCCGGACGATATACTGAAGGGCGCGGATGCAGTTATTAATCTGGCTGCTATTTCGAACGATCCAATGGGTACGAAGTTCGAAGAAGTAACTCTCGATGTGAACCACAAATCAGGGATCCTTCTTGCTAAAAAGGCAAAATCCCTAGGAGTGAAAGCATTTGTATTTGCTTCGAGCTGCAGCATGTATGGTGCAGCAAGCGACGGGGCAAAAACGGAGGATTCTACACTTAATCCTTTGACGGCATACGCGCGTTCCAAGGTATTTACCGAGCAGGATTTGAAGCCCTTAGCGGACAAGAATTTCATGATAACGTGTTTGCGATTTGCAACGGCATGTGGCATGAGTTCAAGGTTGAGGTTAGATCTTGTTTTAAACGATTTTGTGGCTTGTGCACTTGCATCCAAGCATATTACCATTCTTAGCGATGGAACACCATGGAGACCGTTGATCAATGTGAAAGACATGGCTGTTGCAATAGATTGGGCGATTAGTCGCCCTTCGGATATTGGCGACTTCTTAGCCGTAAATACAGGAACGGATCAATGGAATTATCAAGTGAAAGAATTGGCTGAGGCCGTGGCGACTGTTATTCCTGGAGTTAAAGTTACCATTAACACTGATGCTCCGCCAGACAAGAGATCTTATAGAGTAAATTTTGGACTGTATAAGAAGCTGGCCCCTAATCACCAGCCGAAGTATGATTTGATGACCACGATTAAGGAGCTAAAGGACGGACTTGAAGCGATGAAATTTAACGACTCTGATTTTCGTGATTCGAAGTTGATGAGACTAAAGGTTCTTACAACCCTGCAGGATAAAAAACAATTGAACGACGATCTTAAGTGGCAAAAGTAAAGCAAACAGTAATTAGATGATTTTCACGGAAACTAAATTAAAAGGCGCATTTATTATTGATGTCAAGAAACTCGAGGATGAGCGAGGTTTTTTTGGACGCGCATGGTGTAAAAAAGAGTTTGAAGAACATGGATTGAATCCAAATGGGGTTCAGGCGAATGTTTCCTATAACAAAGTAAAGGGGACAATTCGCGGAATGCACTATCAGGTGGCGCCATATTCTGAAAGCAAAACCGTTAGGTGTACATCAGGCGCCATTTATGATGTTATTATCGATATCAGACCCGATTCACCCACTTTTAAGCAGTGGATCGGTGTCGAGCTTACAGCTGAAAGTTTCAGAATGCTCTATGTTCCGGAGGGATTCGCCCACGGCTTCATTACATTAAAAGATCATACGTCCGTACACTACATGGTGACGGCATACTATACTCCGGGAGCTGAAGCAGGCATAAAATTCGACGATCCTGCATTCAATATTGAATGGCCGATCAAGGCCACTGTGGTGTCGGATAAGGACCGGAGTCATCCATCGTTTACGGAGCAGATATTAGTCAAATAACTTAAATCAAATCGTATAAAATATGGTCATTTTAGATACCGCTCTTGCTAAGAGACAGGCAGAGAATAACCCTGTGAAGGTTGCATTGGTTGGTGCAGGTTTTATGGGACGTGGAATTGTTTTGCAGATTGCTAATTCAGTTCCCGGAATGGAAATGGTGGCCATTTTTAACAGAACAACTGAAGGCGCCAAACGTGCGTATAGGGAGGCCGGTATTGAAGATTTTGAAGTTGTAAACAATCAAGCCGATCTGGAACACCGCATTTCAAAGGGAAAATACTCTGTTGTTGAGGACCCTTTTCTTCTGTGCAAAGCCGAGAACATTGACGTTATAATCGAAGTAACTGGCGCGGTCGAGTTTAGCTCTCGTTTAGTCTTTGAAGCGATCCAGAACAAGAAGCACGTCGTAATAATGGATGCCGAGTTGGATGGAACTGTGGGTGGCATTCTGAAGGTATATGCAGATAAGGCAGGCGTTGTCATAACAAATGCCGACGGAGATCAGCCTGGTGTGGAAATGAACCTTTACCGGTTTGTGAAAAGTATCGGTGTCAAACCTGTCCTTTGCGGGAACATCAAAGGCCTGCAGGATCCATATCGTAACCCGACTACACAAGAGGGATTCGCGAAGAAGTGGGGACAGAACCCGGCTATGGTAACGTCATTCGCTGATGGAACTAAGATCTCTTTCGAGCAGGCTATTGTGGCTAACGCGACCGGGATGACCATTGGCCAGCGCGGAATGTACGGTCCGACATTACCATCAGGCACTCCGTTGAAGGAAGTTTTGGACAAGTACCCGTTGGATGTACTGCTTTCCGGACCAGGTATTGTCGACTATGTAGTCGGTGCTGAACCGGGGCCGGGTGTTTTCGTTCTGGGTACACACGATCATCCGAAGCAACAACACTATCTCAACCTGTACAAACTTGGAGAGGGGCCACTCTACCTGTTTTATACACCTTATCACCTTTGCCATTTCGAGGTTCCGCTTACGGCAGCCAGGGCCGTTCTCTTTAACGATGCTGCTATTACACCGCTTGGTGCGCCGCTGGTCGACGTGGTGGCTACGGCAAAGATCAACTTGAAGGCAGGAGAGAAGCTTGATGGTATTGGTTGCTATATGACTTATGGCCAATGTGAGACGGCTGAAATCACCTCGGAACAACAACTGCTACCGATGGGTCTGTCGGAAGGATGCGTTTTGAAGCGGGACATTTCTCGCGACCAGGTAATCACCTACGCTGATGTAATACTTCCTAAGGACAGATTTTGCGATAAGTTACGTCAGGAGCAGAACGAGTATTTTAAAGTTTCTGTCTGATCAGTAAAGTCTCTTGGATAGTCAGCCATAGATGAATACCTCTGGCGTATTTAAAGAAAATTTGTTAACCATTCATATCATTTAGAGGTGTCATACGATGTTATCATAGTAGGGGGTGGTGCCGTAGGTTTGGCCACTGCGCTTCAACTTCAGAAGCAAAATCAAAAGCTCAAAATTGTTGTACTGGAAAAGGAAGCTGTTGTAGCAAATCATCAAACCGGCAACAATAGCAATGTTATTCACTCAGGTGTATATTATAAGCCGGGCAGTCTGAAGGCTAAGAATTGTATTGAGGGTTATAATCTCCTGATAGATTTTTGCCGCCAGCACGAAGTGCCATTTAACCTGTGCGGAAAAGTGATCGTAGCGACTGAGGAAAAGGAATTGCCGGCATTAAAGACAATCTTTGAAAGGGGAGAGGCTAATGGTCTGCCGAACCTCAAGATGCTTAAGGCCGAGGAATTGAAAGAATATGAACCACACGTAGCAGGGATTGCAGGTATTCATGTTCCTCAAACAGGGATTGTCGACTATAGAGTTGTGGCGGAAAAATATGCTGAGGTTTTTCAACGGCAGGGTGGCGATCTGAAGCTCAACGAAAAAGTGCTAGACATTCAGTTGGGCGGCGACAAGGTAGTGGTGATAACTCAGAAGGCCAGCTATTCAGGTAAGCTCGTAGTGAACTGTGCGGGATTGTATTCCGATAAAATTGCAAAGCTTACACGCAAAGATGTTAACGTCAGAATAATTCCTTTCAGGGGAGAGTATTATAAACTTAGGAAAGAGAAAGAATACCTGGTCAAGACATTGATTTATCCTGTTCCGGATCCAAACTTTCCGTTCCTTGGAGTACACTTCACGACAATGGTTGGTGGAGGAGTCGAATGTGGACCGAATGCTGTTCTCGCTTTCAAGAGAGAGGGATACAAAAAATCTGACATCAATGTTGGGGAGTTGGCGGAAACGCTTTGCTGGCCGGGTTTCAGAAAAATAGTATCCAAATACTGGAGAACGGGACTGGGAGAGATTCATAGGTCTTATTCGAAGGCTGCCTTCACAAAAGCGCTCCAGAAGCTCATGCCAGACATAAGGGAGGAGGATCTAATCGAAGGCGGAGCTGGGGTTCGCGCACAGGCCTGCGATCGTACTGGAGGATTGCTTGACGATTTCCTTATTCTAGAAGATAAGCAAGTAATCAACGTTTGTAATGCTCCATCACCTGCGGCAACGTCATCGCTATCTATTGGCAAAACTGTAGCTGACTGGGCTGCAAAGAGGCTTTAAGACTCCGGAAATTTCTACACACCCGCTGACTCCTGACGTTTGACATACTGCCGGACCATATCGTCCGTAACGTTGCCGGTACTTACAAAGTACCCGTTGGTCCAAAAGCGGCCGGCATAATTTCGCTTAAGCGAAGGATGGCTCCTGAGGAGGCTGACTGTTAACCGGTTTTTTAATAGATCCATCAGGTTAGACACAGAAAGCCTGGGTGGTATTGAAACCTTAAGGTAAACGTGATCTTCGTGTACTGCTAAATCCTTCACTGAACACCCGTTGTTCGTGCACAGGTAATTTATATCTTCTTTCAACGTATCGGCTATGTCACCAGTTAATACCCTGAACCTGTATAGCGGCACCCAGACTAAACTATAATCACACTTGTAGAGGACGTTTGGCTTTTCCTTCGGACCGAACAGGGATGATAAATAGTACTTGAAAGTAAGCCACAGGAAAAAGGTATTGGTATAGAAGTACCGTTTCCACAACCTCCGTGGCTCCTGGAACAATCGATAGGCCCATTCAAGTGACAATCGCTGCATCCAAACAGGCGACCGCTTGGAGACTCCGGCATAAACTTTAAAGGCGTGACCAACTCCCAGCATGCAACTTTTCACCGCAGGCATATGCTTTGCCATCCACCGCTCCTGTTTGGGACACCCGAGAGCCACGAAGACAAGGTCGGGGTTTGAGTCATTGATATGCTTAATAATGCTGACATCCTCTTCCGGTGTCAATGGGCGAAAGGGCGGCGAATATGACCCGCTGATTTTCAGGGCGGGGAATTGGCTTCTGACCCGGTCCATGATCGTGTGCAGGATTTGATCAGTTGCCCCATAGAAGAAGACCGATTTCTGCCTGTTCTCTGCCTCCTGGAGCAAATCGGGGAAAAGATCGAGTCCGGAAACCCTTACCTGGTCGATCTTCTTTAATCGTTGCAGAAACAATGCTACAGGTTGCCCGTCAGGGGTTACGATATCAGCACTCCGGACAACTGAGTTAAAAAGGGGATCATTGTAGGCCTCTACAATCATGTGAACATTGGCAAAACAAACGTATGAAGAGCTTTTCTGCTCTGATAGTTTGAATATTTCGTCAATGAACTTCTGGTAGGACCCAATGGAGATTGGGAAAGTGAAAATGTTCTCTTTAACCATCTAACTTCGACCTTGTTTGCTTGCTCTTTGACTAAACAAAGTGTGACCTGTTATTTTGTGGGTAATGTCCGCAAAGATACGGTTTTCTGGCGTGGATTCATCCCATCAGAATGCCACTAAAATAAAAAAACGTTTCAATTTGGACGAATTGCTTCACCCAAATTGAAACGAACAGCCAAAACTATAGACTCTAATATGCGCTCTTCTCACCTTTGATCATATTCCAAACGGTAAGGAATATAATCTTAATATCCAGTGACAAGCTCCAGTTTTCCATATAGATCACGTCGTATTCGACGCGCTTTTCCATCATGCTAACTTCTTTCGTCTCTCCACGATATCCGTTCACCTGCGCATATCCAGTGATACCAGGTGTTACAAAATGTCTTACTTTATACTTCTTGATTGCCTGACCATACTGGTCAAGCTGGCTGCTAATATGTGGACGAGGCCCGACGACAGACATATTCCCCATCAACACGTTAATGAATTGCGGAAGCTCGTCAAGGTTGGTCTTTCTTAGGAACCGGCCTACACGCGTAATACGAGGGTCGTCCTTTGTAGCCTGCTTTTCAGATACTCCGTGTATGTACATCGTTCTGAATTTAAAACAATCAAAAAGTTTGTTCTTCTTGCCTTGTCGTGGTTGCTTAAAGAAAATCGGTCCTTCAGAATTCATTTTAATCGCGATAGCAATCACAGGAAATATGATCGGAAATACTGTCAAGATTACTAAAAGTGAGAAGACAATATCGAATACCCTTTTCAACCATACATTCAATGCCACGCCGAGAGGTTCCTTCCGTGTTGTAAGAACAGGTATGGAATCCAACATGAACACATTATAACGATCCGTTACAGCTTCTCCAAAATCAGGCGTTATACGGAGATAAATGAAATTATCATCAGCAAACTTGGAGATCTTCGAAAGAAGCTCGTCGTTACCCGGAGGCAATGCAAAATAGATCTCGTCTATATTTTCCAGCTGACAGAACGCATAGAGGTCGGCGATCCTTCCTTTTATCAAGGCTTTATGAACAATAAGTGGATCCGGAGTGTCGTCGAAGAAACCTTTGAACTTGTACTTTGAAAAGTCATGTGATTCAAAGAAATCGTACAATGCCCGTCCCGAATGTGTTGCTCCAACGATAACAACCTTGCGTTGGTCGAAACCGGAGAATTCAAAATATTTCCAGGTGAGTTTATATATGGCTCTTGAAGTGATCAGGAATGCAGCAGACAACGCGTAAACAATTGGCAAGAACTGCGTGCTAACCTGATACGAATTCGTTGTGAACAACAATAACATCAACAAGCAAAAATGAACCAGCAACGAGCCGATAAGACTTGAAATGATACCCTTCAACGTACTGAACTTATTTATTCTGTAGATCTCGTTGAGGAATCCAGATATAACCCAGATGAGACTGAAGATCAGGAAGAATGACGTCGCTTGATTCTCCGCGATGCCATCAGCAATGCCGAATTTTTTAGTCAAAGAGAACGCCAAGGAGATAAGGTAAAAGTCGAGGACAAATACCATCATCTTTATAAGGCGTGAATAATACTTATCTTCCATTTCGGATCAATTTAAAGCCAGACATAGTATAAAAGTAAATATTGTACCGAGAGTCAACGATGACCGGGGTCATCTGTTCTCGAAATCTTCCTCATCAAGGCGAAAAACGGCGATTTTGAACCCACCTGACAGGATTTTTACTAGTTCCATCCCCGAAAAAAGCCTAAAAAAATGGGCAACGGGAAGTGCGAAAAAATGCAAATTCACGGGAAAAGGGGAGGCCCCGTTTTTGCTACTTGTATTTCATCACACGGTTGGCAAAAACCACCAACAAGTGCTCTAGTTTTGATTTTTCAAGGATTTTTATCCCTTCTTCTGAGATCTCTATCAATCCCTCGTCTTTGAAATCAGCCAACGTCCGGTTCAGCGATTCGGTTGCCGTTCCTATCATGTTGGAAATGTCTTTGCGGGCGATCGTAATGATCTCCTTCTTATTGGGCACGTTGTGTTCGTTATAGATCTTTAACAATGCGCCAGCAACTCTCTGTCTTACAGATTGATAAGCAAGGTCAAGCAGTCGGTTTTCGGCTTCGATCAGATTATTCGACAGCATCTTGATGAACTTCCTGGCCATGTCCTTACTCGAATAGATAAGGGTCAGAAAATCCTGCTTAGGGATAATTGATATCTCCGATTCTTCGAGAACTTCTGCGCTTTCGTTGTGCTGTCGTTCCTCCAGGAGGGGAACATATCCGAGGAAGTCGCCACCAGAGTGAATTCCGGTAATAAGCTCTTTACCATCGTAGTTAGCCTTATAGGTCTTTACTTCACCACTGATTATGAAATAAAGATCAGAGGGGGATTGGCCCTCCATGAAAACGAATTCCTTTTTTTTGAAGACACGAACCGGCCGGTTCTCGGACAATTTTTGAAATTCCTTGAGCTCCCGGGCCTTGTTAAAAAACGTATTTACGTCGTAAAGATCATTTTTGTAATTCGCCTTCATTTGTTGGCTCTTCTTTAGGCGTATCTCTACAACTTTCAGAAGATCAAGCCCTTCGAAGGGCTTTGTCATGTAGTCATCGGCGCCCAGGTTCATGCCCGTCCGAAGGTCCATTTTGTCGGCCTTCGCAGTGAGAAAGATGAATGGGATGTGAGCCGTCTCAGGATCGCTGTTCAATATGTGAAGAACCCCGTAGCCATCTAGTTCAGGCATCATCACGTCGCATAAGATCAAATCGGGTTTTTCCTGCTGGGCAATTTGTACTCCGACTTTTCCGTTGGGAGCACTTAGGACATTGTATTGAGCAAGTTTCAAAATGCTACAAATATTCTCCGCCATCTCCAGGTTGTCCTCAATCAGCAATACGGTATATTTCATAAAAGGGCTTTATTTGAAATTCAAGAGTGTAACCTGCAAGATCACACTTGTTTTTCCAAAATATCAAGAGTTACCACTGGAATGTTAGCAGTAAAGGTAGTGCCTTTATTTACCTGACTTGTAAAATCAATGGTTCCTCTCAAAAGCCGAATATACTTCTTTGCGATGTTTAGCCCTAGTCCCGTGCCATCAACATTGTTGGTATTTTGTCCGCGGTAAAATCTCTTAAATATTTGGTGTTGATCCTCCTCTGGAATCCCTATACCCTGGTCTGAAACTCTGATCTTTAGATTGTCTTTCCTGAGTTCGACCGTTAGTTGAATTTCGGCCTCATATGATGAATATTCGATGGCGTTGGAAAGCAGGCTCATCAAAATGTTTTTAAGCAGGAGCTGATCGGTCATGACCGTACAGGGCTGGCCGTCATAGGTAAAGACGATCTTTTGCTTTTCTTTTTTGATGGATCCGATTTCCTGAACGAACTCCTGGAAGAATGTCTTGATGTCTGTTTCGCTGAACGCAACTCTTACTTTTCCTTCTTCCAGTTTTCCCAATGACAGGAAGTCGTTGAGCAATGCAGTAATACTGTGGACAGATCTTTTTACTTTTTCGAAATAGGATTTTTTCTCCAGGTCATCAGCTTCAACATTGTTCTCTAACAAAAATACAGAGGACAAAATTGTACTAAGAGGCGTTCTGAATTTGTGTGACGCCATGGTGACGAACTGTGACCTCATCAAGCTGAGCTCTTTTTCTTTTTCAAGAGCCCTGATCAGGTTGTTCTCAAGTTTCTTTCTGTCCGTAATGTTCCTTATTACGATTAGTATCTCATTTATTTCACTCTTTGCGTCCACTACTGGAACGGCGTTGACAGCATAGTGATTACTGTTGATTATTGTTTCAAAAGATACTTTTTCACCGCTGAATGCTTTCTTCAATTCTGCACCTGACCCGATGGCCGCTTCTTCACCTGTGATTTCTCTTCCGGTCATTCCCAATTCGTCCAGGCCGCGTCCACCTGCAAAAATGTATTTCATTTCCTTGTTCAAGATACATATGACGCCATCTGGAAAGTGATGGGCCATCGCATCGTGCAGACGCCTCACTTTGAGCATTTCGTTTTCAATGGATTTTTTGTCTCTCTTAACAACGTCCAATTCACCTAGCAACCGTTTCTTCTTGTGATCTACCCGCTTGTGTTCGCGCTGCAGCATGACAGCAAACCACACAAAACACACCAATAGCAGACGGTTGATGATGTCAGGATGATCGACGAAATCATCCTGGCTGATAAAGTGACCTACCACGATCAGCACTGAAGTAATTGCTGCTAGCCACGTTGTATAAGTTGATCTCGTTGGGACTTTCCAAAGGAATACGGCCATTGTCAAGTAGGCCAAATATCCCCAAGGCAACACGAGCTCCGCGAAAAAAATTAGGGCGGACAAAGCCAGCCCCAACGCAAAGTTAACAACCTGATTTGTCCTCATGGGAGGTAAATTTATATGATCGTTGGCTAGATAACGGTGTCGTTAAACCTAATTCCATATCTAAAGATACAGATTTGACAGCTAATTTCTTCAACCTCAGCCCATTTACACGGGGAGTTGTAGAAAAACACCGCCAATGATTTCAACCACAAAAAGCCCTTGGCCAAGGTAGCCGCTAACTTAAATCAGGGAGATGATTATAGTCATCATGTCAAAAGATTTTCATCCCGCAGACCAGACGTTAAACGATTCTATTGCTCAAAGCCGGAAAGTAACTCCGAGGTTGATATCGCTCATGCCATCAAACCCGCCCTCGCCATAGAATCCAAAATTGTCCTTGACATAATAACGAGCTCCGACTTTCACCGTAAGGTTAACATCCGAACCTGAGTCATTATCGTAAACGTCGTCACTATATGTAACGTTTCTGCTTCTGAAAGCCAGACCCGTTCCCGCATAGACATCCAACTCTTTGACGGGTATCAATTTATTGAAGTGATAATAACCGAGGACCGCAAGGTGAAAACTCCTTACCCGCTCTGTCTGATCATTGTTGTAGTCATATCTCACACCAGCAAGAGCCAGTTGTCCTCCAATGCCGACCTCGTCAATAATTCCATGTTCGTACTTGGCATACACCGGACCAAATCCAACTCTGTTTGATCCCTTATGTGAATATCCATGCACTGATTCATTGGGAAAGCCGTAACTGAATGTAAGGAGGCTCTCAGTTCGGCTGAATGAACCGCTGTTACGCGTTTTATAAGGCGTATTGTAAAATGCTTTTCCTTGTTGCGCAATTGCACCACACCATACTACCACTCCGATTATCAAAAGCAATATTTTTGTCATACTAGAATTCCGTTGTTGTATGTTATGTTTTACAATTTTTGTTCCGGATTGTTAAGCACGCAAAACACGTCGCATCCCTTTGAAAGGCAATAGCGTACCTCCCTGGGTGTGTATTAATCACCTCATGTTGAACAATTCCGATAAAAAAGGGATGGGGATTCTACTCTACATCTTTGATAACGACCTTCTCCATCACATCGCCCTGACGGATAGCATCAATTATTTCCAACCCTTCGTAAACCTTACCAAATACGGTGTGATTTCGATCGAGGTGTTTAGTTGTATCCCTGGTATGACAGATAAAAAATTGTGATCCGCCAGTGTTGCGTCCTGCATGAGCCATTGATAGCACACCACGGTCATGATATTGATTTTGTCCTGTTAATTCGCAGTTGATATGATATCCTGGGCCACCATTTCCGATGCCGTT
>DATHIE010000802.1:0-7186 GCA_035316905.1 Chryseolinea sp.
ATAAAAAACTTCTTAGTCTTCGAATCAAATCCAATCTTAACCTGCTGGCCTTTATTATTACGGAAGGCAAAGTGGAAATCTTTTGCTTCAATTTCTCCCTGCACTATCGACATTGTAACCGGAAACCCAATCTCCGCCGACACATCCAGCGAATCATTAATGGAAAGGTTTGCCAATTGCTTCTCGCCCTTATTTAAACTTTTAAGCCTATCCCAAACCAAAGAGCGAACGTGAAGTGAATTATTTACTCTAGAGAGTCTTAACTCACGCGCAACGGTGTTTGCACTCCTCCATGGACTGGTGGGGACAGCCTGCCCATAGGCCCAATTGCTCATCCATCCGAAAAAAATCTTTCGATTGTCCGGCGTGTTTGACCACGTAACTCCCGCGTAGTTGTCCGGCCCGTAGTCTAACCATAACGTTTTACTTTTATCCGTATCGCAGACAAACTTTTGCCCATCAAAATCTCCAACAAAATACTGCGTAGCGGACCCTCCGTTGGGACCACCAGGATTTATGTTTATGATCATTATCCATTTTGTTTTGTTCTCACCTTCCACGGTCAATGGAAATAAATCAGGGCATTCCCACACCCCGCCATGGGAACCATATTCCTTGCCGAACTCACTCAGCTTGGTCCACGATTTCAAGTCTTTGGATCCATAAAGTATTGCGTGATCACCGGCGACAAGTATAAGGATCCACTTTTTTGATTCTTCATGCCAAAAGAACTTTGGATCACGGAAGTCACGAAAGCCAGGATTACTTATCACAGGATTGTTCTCATATTTTGTCCAACTACGGCCGTTGTCAACGCTATAAGCCAGGCCTTGAGTCTGATAGTCGTTCCTTCCCTGCTTTGCCATCTCTGCCTTGTGATAAGTATAGATTGCCACCAACGGCGGATTTTCCGCAGTGCCCAACCCGGAAGTATTCTTTTCATCTACCACTGCACCACCCGAAAAGATCATTCCGAGACTATCAGGATATAACGCAATGGGCAGATGTTCCCAGCGCACAAGATCCTTGCTTACGGCATGTCCCCAGTGCATCGGTCCCCACACTGAGCTGTCAGGGTAGTGTTGATAAAACAAATGATACTCGCCCTTGTGATATACCATGCCATTTGGATCGTTCATCCACATTTGCGGGGGAGTAAAATGGAATTGTGGACGATGGGCCTCGGAAAAAGGTTTGGGGTCTTCCGAAGCAACTATCGTTTCCGTTTTCTTACAGGAAAGAAGAACGACGGCGAGAGCGAGGATGGCGAGAGTGTATTTCATGAGTGAGGATAGTAGAAGGTTGGGAATAGGAGAATTTAGAATTTAGAATTTAGAATATCAAATATCACAAGATCGCTATTTCACAATATCACTATATGTTATTGCGCGGCTTTGTATTCGTGCAATTTGAAAGTTGTCTTCAATTCCAGATGAGGGTTTTGATCTTCCACGTTCCGTGGTCCGACTCAAGGATCATGACAAACTTGTCGTTGATCATACGTTCGGTGGACTCAGACTTTAGGACAACTTTCCCTTTCGTTCGTCCTTTGTAAACAGCCAGTTCTTTGGTTAGAATGATTTCCTGCTCTTCCGGTACAAGGTTCAAAATAGAAGTCGCGAAAATGTTCTCGTAGTTACGGCGAATGTTTTCCATTCCCCTGATTTCATCCTTTCCTGGCGGCATTAAGACAGCATCGTCGCCATAATAGGAAAGAACACGTTCAATGTCGGCGTGATTATCAGCGTCAAGGATTCCGGCGACAACAGCACGGACGTCATCCTTAGTGTTCTCTGTTGAGGCCGCACAGGACCACAAAAACATCACCGTTATGATGTGGTATCCTTTCATCCGAGTGGTTATATAAAACTATCCCGACGGTATTGATTCCTCTAGTCCCATCAGAGTCTCTCGTAAGAGGACTTGGATGTAACACGCCAGGTAGCAAAAAGCATCTTTGAGAAGCGTTTCTGGTTGGCTGAAAAACGTCCAATGCCAGCCTTTCACTATTTACTAACTAGTTATATCAAACTACTTTTCCGCTATTGATTCCTGATCATGAGCTCACGGATCAGCTCAACTGGCGGCGCACCACTGCCTAAAAAAGTGTCATGAAATTTCTGAAGAGAGAAGTTTGCTCCTTCCTGTTTTTTGTAATCCTCTCTCAGCTTAAGGATCTGGAGCTTACCTAGTGTGTAGGAAAGATAACCCGGATCAAATGTACCTCGAAGTGCTTCCTGGTAGGCCGGCTTGTAAGCATAATATGCATTATCCTGGATAAATTTTGTCGCATCAGCCAGTGACATTCCCTCGCAATGCGTCTTCACCGACACAACTAAGCGACACAAACGCAATAGCGATTCATCCAATTGGGCAAGGTGATACTTGGCTGCAGTTAAGGAGTCGGTCGCGCCAAATCCTTCTTCGATCATCATCTTCTCTGTATAATGCGCCCAGCCTTCGACAAATGCATAGCTAAAAAAGATCCTTTCAATCTTAGTAGCACCAGAAGAATTTAGGTGTAGAAAATTGACGTAATGACCGGGATAGGCCTCGTGGATAGAAACGATGTCGGTAACATAATAACTGAACTGCGAAAGCCATTCTTCCTTTTGTTTTGCCGTCCAGTTGTCCTCGACAGGTGTGATGTAGTAGAAAGCTTCTGTAGCCTTCTTTTCGAATGGCCCAGGGGTATCCATACTTGCCGTCCCTGTTGAGCGAGCAAAAGGTGGAGTTTCCTGAAGATTGACGCGTACTTCAGAGGGGATAGTAATAATCTTCTTATCTAAAAGAAACTGACGTATAGCCTCCAGGTTTTTCTTTGCATCAGGAATAAGGTTAGCGGCTGTGGGATGATCTTTCTTGATGTCTTCAAACACGGCAATTGCTTTTTTTGTTGGATCGATCTTCTTTGCAACCTCAGCGAAGAGGGCCTGTTCCTTTTTTAGTTCCTCCATACCCATTGTCAGAATCTCCTCTGGAGTAATTGTCAACATCTCATTGTAGAGAAGCATCTTTTGATAGTTCTCCTTTCCGATTGCATAGGAGTTGTGAGCTTTTGGAAGCTTTTGTTTTTCAAGATATGTCGCAAAATTTTCAAGCTCAGACACTGCTAACTTGTTAGATTGTAAAAAGGACCGCTGCAAAGAGTCATCCTTCACTTGTTTTAATGCTACAGCTAGTTCGTTTTTGAGAAACGACGCTCCACCACGCGCAATGAGAATTGCTGTTTCAATGTAGGGCTTCGCCAGCGAGTCAGCGAGGTTCTCCCGCGCAGCCGCAAAAATTGAAGGTGACTGCTCCTCGATCGCAATAATCGATTTCATACGTTCCTCCAGAGAAGCAAAGTTGCGTTGAATGTAAATGTTAAGATCAAGTGATCCCGCATACGCCATGGGATTCTTAGTATAAATGTCCAGGTCCTGGATTGAAAATATTTCCTGGCGAAGTGCTGAAAGTAGAATGCGATAATCGTAGTTCATTCGCTCGCTGAGAGAATCCTTTGGGAATGAGACGAGCTTCTGTTCATATTCCTTAAGCCGCGTCAGCTCCGTATCAATAGAAACCTTACTAAAGTCCTTTAATTTGCCGTCGTATTGGTGCAAGCCCAGGTAAGTTCCAAGCTGAGGCCTCCAGGCCAGGTAGCCATCCAGAAACTCCTCGGAAAGTTTCACAAAAGCCGAATCTGGTGTATTGGATGAAAGCTTCTTTTCTCCTGGTTTACAATTGGATATCAGGACAAGTGCGAAAAACACGGGGGTAATCAGTCTGACAAATTTCATAACGTTCGATAGGTTGAAGGCGCGAAATTTAGAAAAGAAAACGCGCAATTTTTGGTTCATCCTGCGCTGAACCGAAAATTAAATTCGAACCGGCACTCAGAGAATGCTATAACCGATCGGCTTGTAGGAAAAATTATTTGACATCCCCGCTGAACACGCGGTCATACCGACGATAAGGTCCATTTTCGCTCTCAACACAACGTAATCACCAGCCTTACTTTTTGGCGGCAGAACAGAAATCTTGCCCGTCGTTCCGTCGACATCGACGTTCATGAAAATATTAAAACACACCGGTATATCATCCGATTGAATACCAAAACGTTTCAACTCCGTAGCCAGGTTTCCAAAGCACCCGTGATGAGGTTGTTTTTCTCCATATAAAATCTTAAACATTTCTGAACTGCACGGCGTCAGTAAAAAATCGTGTCGTCCAACGGTATCTTCGAGCATTTCAAACATAACGTTGCTCCTGTTTGAATAAAACAAAGATCCTTTGGTGAAAAAGATGGTGCTCGCATAGTCTATTGTCCTTCCCGACGAGAGGTATTCGCGTGTATCTGCAAAGTTGTAGCAGACAAAATCTGAGACTTGTTCGCCTTCGATATCGACGACCTTGAGCTTCTCACCCGCCTTAAGTTGGAACGCAATTCCCGACCGTGGCGGTATTATTTTCAAATCCGTCACTCTTTGTGATGTAGAGGACATTTCCATGTTGATTCGTATTGTTTACCACTATACTGAAAAACTTCCGGCGCTTGACCAAAATCCTTAAGCATCGGATTCACTGATCCAGAATACCATTCATCGCGCCGTCGCACAACCTTTTTCATCGAATCATAACGACCCGTGCGTTTTAGTCTTTCAAATTCTTCGTGCGGGTTGAAGACAATCGTTGGATAAGTGAACCGCCGGGCCTTGCGGCTGCTTGATGGGTGAAGACCTATAACGAAAAGCGCTTCTTCTTTGAGACTGAAGCTAAACGTGCTTGATGAGGGATCAGAAGCCACCCTTTTGTCGTGGGTATATTTTTTTCGATCCAGGTCACCAAACGAATTCAGCCGCGACCATAACATGGTTTCAAATTCCGACTCCGAAGGAAACTCAGGATTGCTGAAAATAATGGCCGCGCTATGGAACGACTCGTTCGAGTTTCTGTATGAATCCACAAATCGGTAAATAAAAAAGAGGATCTTTTCATCGTCTTGCGACGTTCTCATATCTGCCGCGACCATACATTTTACGTGATCGCGCGAAAGTGCAGCTTTGGCACCTATACATGGAAAATCACGTGATCGTAAAAACCGTCGGTATTCTTCAACTATCTGTGAACTGTGGAGCGATTTAGTTCTTTGAGTTGACATAGGAGTCAATAATGGTTGAAGAGAGATGGACTTCCGGTTTGAGATATGGAAGTGTTTGTTTTGGTTTCCTTGTTTTACTCGACATCGTCGACTCCAGCCTCTTTAATCTCCCGAAGTATTCTGCAGCCTTCTTAAAGTGTGCATATCCTTTCTCAAAGTTCCAGTAACGAAATCCATTTGCATTATTCTTTCTGCTGATGAGAAAAAGAATGTACCAATGATGAATTAATATCTTCAACGCCTGAAGGAGTGTATTGCCATTGCCATAAACATGATGCGGCTCCGCTCCGCCTCCATTGAACTCAAGGATCTTGAAGTTTTCCCCATTCTTGAGATCTTCCACAGAAGCACATTTAATATCATATCTTCCGAAATAGAAGTAATATGCATAATGGCTGAGCCTGTCAAAAACGTTCAGTAATCGATCGTCTTTTTCATGTTCGAGACTTATCAGTTGTCCTCCCCTGCTGAGGTTCAGCGCATGGCTCAAAATATACTTCTCACCCTCGGGGATAATCATATCGAGATTGCTTGCATGCTTTGACTTCATTTCGTTAAGTCTAAAACGTACCCTTGAATAGGACTCCATCAATTGTAATAGAGTTGATGTTCCATCTCCGGTTACACTAAGACTCTCTTTTTTTATGAAGCCAGTGATCTTGCCTCTGACAGTTCCAGGAAAACGATAGTAAAAAACGCTTACTTCAATGGGGTAGTCCACAAACTCTTGTATCAGGTAATCAAAAGTCATTCGTCTGTGGTAATCGTAAAGTTCACCAAACGACTCGATCTTGCGGAACATTAGTCCCATCCTTCCTGCATTGGGTTTTACTGCGACTGGAAATGACAATTTTCTTGTCATAATTTTCTCAAGTTCCGAAATCGGCATTCCAGGCTTAATACAAAATGTCGTCGGATAGCTGTTAGGCGGAAGCTGCTCGTACATTTCCTTTTTTGTTTCCCCATCGAAGCCGCCAAATGTGAGCGTAGGATTCGAAGCTGTAAAAAACCAGAATGAACGAGCACGCCAGCATAACCACAACCATACAGGCAGTATGGGGATATACTTAATAAACCAATGCCAGCTTTCCCAATGACTGACCCGATATATACTCTCCTTAATAAGAAAGACGATGTGTGAGACGGGTGAAGGCAGCTTGGTCACGTCGTGAATTTTATTCCGCAAATGACATGGTAAAAAACATGCCAGCAATTTCTGGTCAAGTTCAGTTTGCCCTACACAATCCTGTGAGTCTTTGCGTAAACGAGGCAAAAAATCGGCAACCAGAGTGTAGACATGTCGAACCGAAAGTGTTGAGATTATTACACACTCCGCCTATTATCTAGATTTCTTCTGAGGTGCCTTTTTCTTAAAAAACTTAGACACCCATGCACTGATTTTTGAAGGCTTGTTGCCTGCCGGATCACCTACAAGAAATCCATAAGGCTTGAGGGGCTCAACATGATCGCACAAGATTTTGATTATTCCCAGAAGCGGTATGAATAATATCGTTCCGGCTACTCCCCAAATCAAACCACCGCAAACTATTGTCAAAATGGTGGCCATTGCACTAAGATTCACCTCGCCTCCGACAACGTAAGGCTCTATGAAATAGTTGTCCACCGCCTGTATAACAATCATCAGAACTGCAGTCCATATAACCGGTTGATAAGAGTCCTCCGTAACGATTGCCATAACTACAGGGAAGATCGACCCGACAATAGTTCCTGCATAGGGAATTATGGTGAGCAAGGAGGCAACTGCCGCAAGCAGCAAGGCATTCTTGATACCGATGATCAATAAACCTATCGTGTAGCAAATAAAAAGGATAACAATTGAATATGTCCTGCCCAACAGGTATTGCTCTGATACCTGGCTTATTTTGGCAACGATCGACTTCACTTCACTTGTATCATGCTCTTTAAAAAGCCTGATGAAGAATGATTCGTAACGTTCCTTGTTGTACAGAAACAAAAACGTAAAAAGCAGTGAAAGCACTAACGACGTTATGGTTGATGCCATACTACCAAGCATTCTTGTTG
>DATHIE010000803.1:0-8610 GCA_035316905.1 Chryseolinea sp.
CGGTGGTCATTATCATCGGCACGCTGGTCGTCTATCAGCAAGTCCAGTTTGCGCGTAACCGTCCCGTGGGCTACGACCGCGAAGGTTTGATCACCATACCTATGAACGATCCAGAGTACAAGGGTAAAGAAGAATTGTTAAGGACTCAACTGCTCAGTTCGGGTGTTGCGTCAGATGTTGCTTTTTCCTCCAGTCCGATGACGGCCATCTGGAATACGACGGGGGGTTATGAGTGGAAAGGCAAGGATCCCAATGTCGAAGGTGAGTTCGTGAGATGTAGGGTTACGCCAGAGTATGGGAAAACTGTAGGCTGGAAGGTTATTGCGGGCCGTGACTTTTCCCGCGATCATGTGACAGATGCGGCTGATGCCATCATCATTAGTAAGGCTGCCGCGGAATACATTGGTATGGAAAATCCTATAGGACAGACGTTGACAGACGTGGACGAATTTGGAAAACACAAATGGACAAGGACGATCATAGGAGTAGTTGACGATATCATTATGGAATCGCCCTATGAGCCGGTGATGCAAGCTATCTTCCTGCCGGACAATGGATCTTCAGCATTGCTTCATATTCGTATTGATCCTCAACTTGGGGCCGCAGAAGCACTACCAGTCATTGAGGCGTCATTGGGTAAGGTGGTACCATCGGCCCTTTTTGAATACAAGTTTGTCGATGAAGAATATGCTATCAAGTTCAGTGAGGAGCAGCTTGTCGGTAAGCTTTCCGGGATTTTCGCGGCACTGGCTATCTTCATTTCTTGTCTTGGCCTGTTTGGTCTTGCTTCTTTTGTAGCCGAGCAGCGAACGAAAGAAATCGGCATCCGGAAGATTATGGGCGCAAGCGTCTCGACCCTTTGGCGAATGCTCTCCAAAGACTTTGTGGTATTGGTATTGGTTTCCTGTTTGATTGCAGTGCCTTGCGGCTATTATCTGATGACTTCGTGGCTGGAGAAATACCAGTACAGGACGGAAGTATCGTGGTGGTTATTGATCTCTACGTGTATTGGCGCCGTGGTGATTACGATCCTTACTGTGAGCTATCAGTCTATCAGGGCCGCGATGATGAATCCGGTGAAGAGCCTTCGCTCTGAATGAGGTATAAGGTATATGGTATAGGGTATAAGGGACTTGAGTATTGATTGTTGATATATTGATTGTTGAGCGTTGAATTCGGAAGCAGTCGCGTTATAAAAACACTCAACAATCAATATGTCAACACTCCCGCCTGTCGTCGGGCAGGCAAGTATTGTGTGCAGCTAACTAGGAATTACTGATTTGCTTTAAGTTGCTCAACAATTTTTCGATATAGTTCTATTTCAATATCGTGGAAAAGACCATGGTCATTTTTGAAGTAGTAGTTTGACGAGAGTTTTACAATCACCATATCCATGTCCGGATCGACATAAATGAATTGAGTGTAGATACCTTGTGCGTTAAATTCATCTTTTGAACCGTAAGGTATCCACCATTGAAATCCATATCCTTCTTCATGATCTGCAGATGCTCTTTTGCCGGGCATCAAGTGGGGCGCATCCGGAGTAACTGATGCCCTCACCCAATCTTCGGGTACAATCTGGTTGCCTTGCCAGCGACCCGAGTCCAAAAACAACTGTCCTAATTTAGCATAATCGCGGGCGGTGACATTGAGTCCACCAATCGCAAATTCCATCCCTGCTTTATCAATGATCCAGTACGCCTCAGATTCGGCACCGACCTTTGACCATATCTTTTCATTCATGTAGTCGGTAATGGATTTGCCTGTGGCTTGCACCAGTATCATTCCCAATACCTGAGTGTCAATACTTACATACAAGTTGTAAGTACCGGGTGGGCGCGCCCGTTTTAACCGTTTGGCAAAATCGCGCATTGGCATGCCGAGTGCAAAGTAGCGTCCCATTACGTTTATATCAGAATAAAAATCCCCATAGTCTTCATTGAAGCCAACGCCTGAAGACATTTGCAATACGTCTTTGATCCTGACGCCTTCATAACCAGTATTGGCAAAGTCCGGCAAATATTCGGTTACGGTTTGTTCAATACTTTTGATTTTTCCTTCCTGAACGGCGATACCAATCAATGCAGATATCACAGATTTAGACATTGACCAGGAGATGTGATGATCAGCGGCCGTAAAGTTATTCGTAGTATTCATGTAAAATTGTGTGGTGTCGAACGATGAGCAGAGCATCGGTAAGCGTATAATCCAGGTAATTTTTCGTTTGTATGACAGAGTCACCGTAGCTGAACGTTTCGGGCAATGAAATGGGATGTGCAGCTAGGGGAAAGTGATAGGCAACATCCGGCTTTGGCACAGTAGATGTATTGAAAATGCTTTTTACATTCCTGAAGTTGTTTGAAATATGTGTTGGTTCAAAGAATGTGACCACTTTATAAATCTGGTAAGCCTCCTGACGGAAAAACAAAACAACTACCAGTGTCAACAAGATGATTAGACCCAAAAGGCCCGTTAGAATTTTTCGGATGATCTTCATATATTAAATTCCCCCTGATGTTCAAGCCGGATCGCCCATCGCATTCTTCATCATCTTCTTCATGAAGAACCGCCCGATAAAATTCGGGGGCCTGTAACCAAATTTTATCAACATGCGGGCTGGTTCAACGTAATCCTCCTTTGTTCTCATTGGTATCGTCTTTAGCCCGTCAACGTAACGGTTGAAAAAGCAAAAAGCCGCAGCAACGTAGACCGTGTCATGAATAGCCTCATCGCTTGCGCCAAGGTCACGCGCGGCCTGAAGATCTTCGTTCGTAACAGCACGGCCGCTTTTTTGAACTTTTCCCGCGATGTTGAGCAGGGCCCTCATCATGGGAGAAATAGCAGGTGTGACTGTGTTGTTTATGGCACAGCTCACGGTGTTTCCCTTGTCTTTGAGAAGTTCCGTGACAACAGCTCCATGGCTGTCAGCGCAGAAATTGCATTCGTTCAATGACGAAACGTACGTCGCAATCAATTCCCGCTCCGCCACGGTAAGAGGAGAAGGGCCGCGGAGTGCAGCCTGACCCAAATTGCCGATGCCTTTCGCGGTTGAACGTTTGTAGAAGATCAGTCCGACGATACCGGGAAGTTTGTCTTTAAGAGTGATGAATGACATAGGAGTGGATTTTGATAACCGTTTGTAAGGAACCGAAAATACAAATTAACCCGCACCCGGCAAGCCGCAGTCGCTATCGTTTATTAGTTATCGGCTGAAGTTCAAAAATCCGTATGAATCTATTCTTTATTCCCTGTTTTGAAAAATACGAATGACGGGACAGATTCGGTCTTCGACAGAACCGTCAACTCGTAGAGGATCGTTGATCATTGTTCATTGTTCATCGCCTTTGGGTATTGTAGCCTGTTGTGCGCTTAAGTCACTCTTAATGCGTGAGACGCTGTACTCTTCCAATAGCTCAAGTTCATCATTCATCCTCAGGAACTGTTTCTTGTCGAAATTATCAACAAGTGAGATGAAAAATTTCTCGCCTTGATCCGTTTGTCCAATGAGGTTAGATGTTTCCGGGTCTTCATAGACTGTGAAGGCCAGTCCATCACCCTCAACAAGCCCCACCGTATTGACCTCATCCGTCAGGAATTGGATCAATTCGCTGAAGTCATGAAATGAAATGTGCGTAGGCGGAATGGTTATCGTGAATTTCGGGGCACGTAGGAATCTAAATTCTTCAATTCTGAGTGTTTCATCATCTAATAGTACAAGCGTATCGATGATTTCTGCTTTGACGTTTCCACATCTGTTCCCATAGTCAGTAAAAACTTACTACACCCGGAAAAGTTCAAAAATATTTTTCCTTTCGTCTTGTATTCATTATTAATGTCCCTGCCTATAAGACGGCTAAACAAGTACAGGAAGAATCCAACAAATTTTTTCATAACGTAAAAGAGATAGTTGTGCTGCTCATCGTTAAAGTTCAGGCCGTGAAGACCGTCCTGACGAACCCGCTCCAGTCACTATGATATGAGTGAAACGGAATGTCATAACGGCGTTTCCATTGATCATTGATCATTAAACAAATATGAACATAAAGTGGACCGGGCCATGCATTATACAAATTGTTGTGAGCCGCGGAATTGCGTCACCTTCGTTCCGAACGAACCCCATTAGGCGCGACGACTATAGTAAGCTCCTTGAAAAGAGGCACTCCATTGGTAAAATTACCTATTGGTTCATGGTACGTTGCACTGCCGTGACTATACGTTACGTAAAACTTACCGTCGACCGCCGTTTCTTCTTCCATATTCAAAAACTGCAACTGCGTTTCACCGCCGTCGAGGCGAGCGAACAGAATTTCAGATGCCTGGGTTGACGTGTAGACACGAATTGAGTCGATAGCCAAATCTGATCTATTCCTGATCTCCACCTGTACTCCTGTAGGGCTACAGGATATTGTCATAAACAGTAAAGTTAAAAGTGGGAAAATCTGCCTCATAGTTAGTCGAAACGGGTCACTGCCTGTCCGTAGCCCCGAGTTCTCGGGCGGAGGCGGGTCCCACGTTGCGGAACGAAATTAAGAAAACAAAACTTAAAATTTAATCACCCCAAGCTGGCATAAACATTCTGTTACCGGACCGGTATTCTCTTGTGGTTTGAGATCTAGTCGTTTAGGGAATCAATACCTTGCTCCTTAAGTTTTTCAAGGTGGTCTTTCATTAATTTAACTTGTTCCACTGGATGTCCTTGCCAATTGGTAACTTCTCCGACAACTTTAAAAGGATGTGTTGAACGATAAGCTTTTGTCGGATTACCTGGGAATTTTTTGTCCGTCAGATCAGGGTCATCTTCAATTGGTCCTGTTGGTTCAACTAAATAAATTCTTTCCAGTCCTTCGCCAAATGCAAGTTCGGCTCCCCAAATAGCAGCGTCCAATGTCGCAGTCAAAAAAATGTATTTGGCATTTTTTCTTTGTCCATAGTTCGAGTTGAAACCAACTTCGATTAGGTCGCCAGCTTTTAAGTCACTCCTTGTGCCGTGAAAATAGGTCTGAGCAAAAGGTGTCGCGCCTTGTCCGATTAATTTGCCTTTGTCTTGCTCCATATCCATGTTTTACTATTTCTTCGTTTGCGTTAATCGACCTAAGTTATGTTAAATCGTTACTTTTTAAATTTTCCGAAAACAGGCTGTCCGGGCATAACACTTTTTACAGTTTTTCCATTCATTAACACAAACGTACCGTTCACCATTACATACTCAATACCTGCCGAAAATTCCAAACCTTTTTCAAATGTTGCTTTGTCAATTATTGTGTTAGGATTAAAGATGGTTATGTCCGCATCGGCACCAACTTGTATCCGTCCTTTAAATCGCATCATGGGAGCAATATTTTCCAGGCGTTTTGCAGGAAGCAGCGTCATCTTTTCAAGAGCTGTATTCAGGTCAATTGCTTTTTCTTCTCGTACATATTTACCCAATACTCTTGAAAATGTTCCGGCCGTTCTTGGATGTGCCAGAGGTGCGTAAGGCATACCATCAGAAGCAATCATGACACCAGGTGCAGTAATACCAGCTCTTATCCATTCAGGTTTCATCATGTGCATGATAACGATTCCACCTGCCTTGCGATAGGTATCAAATGTTTCCTTTGTAAGTCGTTCACCAGTCGCAACCCATTGCAGGTCTTCATAGCTTATACCTAGTCTCTGTTGCCAGCCTTCGGTAAACATAGCACTTTGAAGCCGTGTTGAGGCTGCCGTATAGGAGTATAATTCCGTACTGATGTCAAAGTTATTTTGCTTTGCTGCATTTACCATTTCAAGTGCCATTTGAATACTACCCAACGACATACTGTTGATATGAACAATATGCAGGGGCGCATGAGTGAGCATTGCATCGGCTATTACTTCTTGTATCGAAATGATGTCAGGTTGTCTCACATGAGTAAACACCAGGGTGTTTAATGCACCTGCTAATTTGAATACCTGATACATTTCCTCAGGTTTTGTACTGGGTAGGTATCCGATAGGAACACCTATTCCGATTCCGCCTTCATCCAGCGATGTTTTGATGTTTTCAAGAACGGCACTCATTTGATTGCTTTCGATGCCCATGGTGTAGGTATGCTGAATTCGATCCTGCATAGTGGCAAGACCAGACTGCCCATTATTACTCATCTCGAGTAATTCATTCAACACCTTTTCATCTTTGTTTATCGCCTTAAATCGTTCATAAGGCCAGCATACACTGGCGCCATAGTTTATTAACGCCCGCGACTGTCGTGAAGCATACCATTCTTTTAAATTCTCGATTCCCCATTCAAGTTCTAAAGCGGTCGTAATTCCATCGTGCAATTGGTATTCCTGCTCCACATTGCTTCTTCCATGAACATGTAAATCAATAAATCCTGGTGCAACCACCAGTCCGCTCACATCTACTATCTTCTTACCCTTCAGTGATTGGGAACTAATTTGTGCTATCCGGTTATTCAAAATTCCTACGTACCTGATTCCATCTAACTTTGTTTCGGGGTCAATGACTCGACCTCCGACTAACACAATGTCAAATTGAATGTCAGTTTGTGCTATCGTGACATTACTTAAATAAAGTGTCAGAAAAAGAAAAAATAAACCTTTAAGAGATTTCAGTGTCATAATTTATTTTTTGGAAATGGATGTCGAGTCAGTTTCTGCCAACGCTTGTTCATGAGAAGTGGCGTGCCCAGGAGTGATTAATGTTATACTTGAGACCTTGTCTTTACACAGGAAGCCCGTATTCTTTTCGCAATTTAATTATCCGTTCTTCTCCCGCCACTTCGGCCAGCAACGGAGAGTTATAGGAATACAAGGATAGAATTGATTTTTGTCTCATACTTTCTTCATAGCATTCGTAGAATTTTTCTTTATTCCCAATCGCCAGGTATAATAATGCGAGAAAATGATGGAGGGACGGCGCCCCCGGTCTTTTTTGGTTTTCTTCCAGTTTTAAGATAAACGCATGAGCTTTTGCTGATTGTCCTGATTTGGCAAAAGCATAACCAAGAAAAGCAATCACATAGTTGAAGTCTGGAGTTTGCTCATAGATTGGTGTCAACATTTCAATCGTTGTGATCCAGTCACCCCGAAAACCTATCACAAAGGATTTAAAGGCTGCAGCATAACCATTATTCGGATCAATGGCTAACGCCTCATTGCAATAATCAATGGCTACATCGAATTTACCCGCCAGGAAACAGATTTCACCGGCTGTTCCGAGCGTCATTCCTCCCATGGGATCAAGCTGGTACGCATTCCGTAAAGGTTCCTCAATGAGGTCCCCCCGTAGCATTGCCAGACGGAAACGGGCCAGGGAAAGATGGGCCATTACAAGATTGTGATTTAACTCGACAGCCTTTTCCAGGTAATGCTCCGCTTTTTCCATGTCCCACTCAAAATAGAATGCATTCATCCCGGCTGTCAATTGCGACCAGGCGTTCATGGGTTCAATCTGCATAGCCCTTGCTGTTGCCTCACCGCAAATACGAGCGGCTTCCTCTACAGTGATCACGCCCGCATCAGCAAAAAAGGCATTCAATTCAACTATGTTGAAATTGGGATCAACAAAGTTGGGTTCAAGAGTTATTGCTTCATAAAAACATTGCATCGCTTTCATGGCAACCTCCAGGCTTTGAACATTCCTGTAATGGATGCCCTGCATGTATTTCTTGTAAGCCTCCATATTTTCCGTTGGTACGTTCACCAATGTTTTCTCATGATCGGAAGCAGACAGGTTTTTACGGAGTTTGTTAGCAATGCTTCTTGAAATATCATCCTGTAATTCAAAGATGTCCTCGAAATTGCGGTCATAGGATTCACTCCACACATGATAGCCATCCGCTGCATTGATCAACTGGGCGGTGATACGAACTTTGTTACCAACTTTGCGGACACTGCCTTCGAGTATTTTTCGCACATTCAGCTTCGCCGCAATCTCACGAACATCCCCGGTTTTTCCTTTGAAAGCAAAAGAAGACGTTCTGGAAATCACCTGCAACCCTTCAATTTTTGCCAGCACATTCAATAATTCTTCTGTAATGCCATCACAAAAGAATTCATTCTCCGGATCCGAGCTTAAGGATGCAAAGGGAAGGACAGCAATTGAATTCATTATTTGCGTCACTTTTCCCCTCACTGCATCCCTTGAAGGTGTCACGAGACCGGGACTGGAAACAGCATACACCTGCATCGGTTGTTTTACATTCTTCAATTCAAAATACCCAAGAGATTTTGCTTCGATCCCCTGGTTAGTGATCTCTGTATAAAGTTTTTCTGAAATAAAAACAGCACCGGGAACAGCGAGTGATTCAATCCGGGAAGCGATGTTTACACTATCGCCATAGATACCGTTATCGTCAAACATCACATCACCGGTATGAATGCCGATCCGCATGTCAATTTTATTCTGCCTGTTGACCGTTTGAATTTCTGTTGCTGATCTTACTGCGTTGATAGCACTATTGAAAACCGAAAGTGTTCCATCGCCATAATGTTGTAGCAACTTACCCCCATACTTTGCCAATGCAGTATCCAGGTTTTTTCTTGTCCTGTCTCTTTGCTCAACGGCAAGTTGTTCGTTCTCCTGCATCAACGCCGTATATCCGACTATATCGGTAAACATAATTG
>DATHIE010000804.1:0-22439 GCA_035316905.1 Chryseolinea sp.
GAGTACATCGGCTTTCTCATTGTATTTGTCATAGTTCAATTCAAAAGTGGCATACTGCCAAAGAACCAACGCCACGGCCATGCCTAACGCTAAACCAAAGATATTGATCAATGAAAATAATGTTCGCTTCCTGATGCTTCGGAATGCGATTAGTAAATAGTTACGCAACATACGTTATTGACTTTCAGTCATCCTATTTTCATCTTGCTCCTAAAACTGCGTCTTCCTTCACCCTTATAAACTCTACCTCGGGATCCTGCTCCACTTTGGTTTTTATTATGTCAACCTTTCCTGCCTCATTGGTGATGAAGTGCAGCTTATAAACCCTTAAGCCATAGTTAATTGTCATATCGGGATGTTCGGTCGACCAAAACTGATCGTAGTGAAAGTGCTGCAGCGCCTCGTCCCAAATCCTGTGCTTTATTCGTAGGTGATCTCCATCCAGCGATATGATCATCTTTCCATACGCCTTGTTCTCATAGGTACCGACATAATCAGCTAGCGCATGAGAAGGTTTCGTGTCTTTCACTTTTAAGGCCTTCAGCGAATCGAGCTCTCTCCAGTTTTTCTTGTCCCGTTTGGCTAGCTCTGCCTTGACTTTAGTAGTCCAGGGCGATGGGTCTAAACTTAGCAAGCGATCAACGATGCCATACACCGCCGCATTGGCCATAGATAAACCTTGTGCAGTATTAGTCAATACAATAATTCCGATGCTATCTTTTGGAAGCATAGCAATGGAGGATCGATAGCCGCTAATCACGCCGCCATGCGCCACGAGCACGTGACCTTTGTAGTCGGTGGTAGACCTGCCCATTCCATAGAGTCCGAAAAACACTTCATCATACACCATCTCTTTTGAAGTAATGTTGTTGGGCTTCATGGTTTCAATGATAGCCTTCGGTTGGATCACTTGTCTGCCCTTGAATTTTCCCCCGTTGATCTGTGCTATTATCCAATTGCTCAACTCTTCCACGTTTGATACAATCGCTGCTGCGGGAGCCCAACATGCACAGTCCGTATCAGGTTCGTACTCCTTCAATTTCTTGTCCACTCTACCCACGAGGTAATCCTTGGAGAACTCACCTTTGGCGGCGGCCTGCTGAAAACTGAACGTGCTCTGTTTCATCTCAAGCGGATCAAATATTCTGGTCTGAATCAGTTGCTCCCAGGTGGTGCCGTTTACTTTCGCGGTGACAGCGCCGGCGGCGGCGTACATATTATTATTGTAGAGATAACCCTCCCGAAAACCAATGGTAGGTTTCATATACTGAAGGCGGTCCAGAATTTCCTGAAGTGAATAACCTGAACCTCCCCACACACCATCCCAACGGGGTACGCCACTGCGATGACTCAACATATCCCTAAGTGTCAGCTTTTCATCCAGTTCCCCCGTAGCAAAACGCAGCTCGGGCATGTACATTCGCACCGGCTTATCCAAGTCGAGTTTCTTGTCTTCGTGAAGCATGGCTGCCGCAATGGACGTAAACAACTTTGTATTGCTCGCGATGCCAAATAGCGTCTTCGTAGTGACAGGCACTTTATTGGCCACATCGCGATAGCCGTAGGCTTTGGAGTATATCACTTTGTCTTTGTACACGATACTCACCGCGCAGCCCGCAACCTCCCATTCGGTCATCAGTTGTTGGATGTATTGATCTACCGTTGGTAATTGCTTCTTGAATGTGGGTGCCTGTCCATAGGTGAAGATAAAAGCAATAAGAAGTGAAAGGGTAAGGAATGGTCTCATGGGTTGGAGAAGGTAATAGCTAAATTTACATACACCACATGTCATGAGCAAGTCGCATAACACCCCTTTCCCCCCTCCAGGGGAAAGTCAGTGGAGATGGGAGAACTAAGGTTTGCCGTATTTGTCCAAATTGTATTTGATCTTTCGAATCACTTCTTCTGTATCGATCAATAACTCGTCGTTTGTAAATCGCATTACTACGATGTTAAATTCTTCAAAAGCTTTCGTGCGCATATGCATTCAAGTCCCTGAAGGGAATTAAGGGGTGTTTCAATTATTACATAATATATTCACCATTCACCGCCGCAATAGGTTCCGGTATCTCCTTTTCGCCCAAAGCCTGGAGTAAGTTTATTTCTATCGTACGTGTTATGCTACTGATAGGCACACCGGACGGTTCGTCCTCGAAAGGATTCATAAGGCTCAATCCATTGATGTGTGTTATGTGGAAAACAAATCCCATCACCCAGCCAAAAAAGATCGACCATAATCCTATCGTCAGAGAAATAGACATAGTTAGTAAAATGACAAATGTCCAGATGAAGAGGCGAGTAAAATAAATATAGGTGGTGGGAAAGACTGTATTCTTAATACGTTCTGATTTCCCCATTCCGTCACAAAAGTTTTTTAAAAGATCAGTAAGCACCAAAAATTGAAAATTATCAATAATATTTTCTCGTTTGAGTTTTTCAAGAGCAACGGCCTGCATATCTAAAATTTTGTTTGCCTTGTTAGTTGACTTTTCAATTTCAACTACTTCGTCATTGGTGCAATACTTTTTGTAGTCCTCCTCTTTGGAATTCCGCAAGGCGGATTTGAGGGCGTATAAAAATCCAAGATGCCTTTGTATCATTTTCCGCTCATAGCTATGATCCTTTGCAGCGCCGTCAATCAATGGATCACAACAATACGCGATTAAACTTCTGACCCAGGAACGGGAATCATTTACCAATCCGCCCCAAATGATCCTTGCCTCCCACCACCGGTCATAGGCCTGATGGTTATTGAAACCAATGAAGAAAGCTATTGCCGTCCCCATCAACGCAGGAATCCCAGTAGGAATGTTCACCTCGGGAATTAGTTTTGTATCAACATAATATGCAAGAATACATAACATCAGCATCAGCAGGTCTACCTTCCAAGTAACACGAACTACCTGGCGTAAAAGGAGTCTTTTGTGAATTAACATAGAATATAATTTACTGGAAGATAGAACTGTCGAATTTCTTTACAAAGCAGATCTTTCCAAAAGCATAAAACACTGTCGCGCAATCTCCAATTCTTCATTAGTGTAGACTAACCAGGCTTTAGTCTTGAACTTCCGGGTACACATGATTACAACAAACACATTATTTTATCTTGTTAATAGAGTCTACAGCGTACGGCTGGCTCCAGCGGAGCCTCCTGTCTGTAGCATGCAAAAGTTAATTCGTGATCACCGGCTCCGGAGGAGCCTCCTTTTCGGGCAATGCATTAACCAATAGCACCCACATTCTATTTTGATACGACGTGCGCGTTAATCGGTATCGTTGTTCCGAGTGCTTGAATATTTAACAGATTTAATTGCTACTGACCACGCGACGGCACGGCCGAGAAGATTTAACATTCCCGGGAGTTCTCGTAAGGCGGAATGTTAACGGTTCAAACTCAAGATTGAAAGCTTTCCGTATCAATGAATTCGTATTTCACAGACGATGCGTGCATTGGGTGGCACCTCTGGAGCCTATGGCAAATTGCCACACTATTTCTACAGACAGGTGCTCCTCCGGAGCCAAATACCCCCACTCGCTGCTGGTTACGTCACCCTTCTGCTTCCTTTATCTTTCTACAGGTTTTTCTAAAAGCGCAAAACACTGTCGCGCAATTTCCAATTCTTCATTGGTGGACACCACTAGTATTTTTACCCGTGAGTCTGATGTGTTAATTTCATAAAGACCTTTTCCCCCAGCATTATTTTTTGCTTCATCCAGATCAATTCCCAGGTACTCCAGGTTTTCGGTGGATAGTTTTCGGGTGAGCGCATCATTTTCTCCCACACCTGCTGTAAAGACTAGTGCGTCTAAACCGTTGAGTATCGCCGTGTAGGCTCCTATGTATTTTTTAATATGATACGCGTAAAGGTCATAAGCCAGTATCGCTTCTTCGTTTCCTTTTTTGTATTCAGCTTTCACATCCCGCATATCACTAAAACCAGTAAGGCCAAGCATACCACTTTTTTTGTTGAGAACGGTATTCACTTCGTCCAAAGGATACGACAGCTGATTCACCATGTGAAAAATAACGGACTGATCAATATCACCAGTTCGGGTGCCCATGATAAGCCCATTCATAGGTCCAAGTCCCATGCTGGTATCAACACACACTCCATTCTTAATGGCGCTCATGCTACAGCCATTTCCTAAATGAATCGTGATGATTTTCGAATCCTTCTTTTGCAAATACTCCACAACCTTTTCAGAAACATATTTGTGACTGGTGCCGTGAAATCCATACGCACGGATTCCATGTTCGTCATAAAACATCCTTGGAATAGCGATGCGATACGCGACAGGAGGCATGGTTTGGTGAAATGCTGTATCAAACACCGCTACTTGTTTGGCACTGGAGAAAATCTGTTCGGCTACTTCGATCCCTAAGTAGTTGGGCGGGTTATGAAGTGGTGCCAGTGGGAAAAGTTTTTTTATTTTTTCCTTTACTTCATTACTGATAATAATGGTGTCGCTAAAACTTTCACCGCCATGAACAACTCTGTGCCCCACAACATCGATCTCGTTGGGGTCGTGGATAACTCCAATTTCGTTATCGACTAGTAATCTCGCGACCGCCTTAAGCCCTGCGGCATGATCGCTTACATGAATGCTTTCTTTACGGCTTTGCTCTTTTTCAAGGTGAAATGTTTTATGATGAATCGTTGAACTATCAAGTCCGATACGATCAACTATTCCGGCGCAGATAACAACAGCTTCAGGCATCCGGATAAGCTGATATTTTATAGAGCTACTTCCGGAATTAATAACAAAGACGTTCATAAGCGATGGCTGAATTTTATTGCTGTGCTTGAATGGCTGTAATCACGACGGTGTTAAAGATATCCTCGACGGTGCAACCACGGCTGAGGTCATTAACCGGCTTTTTGAGTCCCTGCAACATGGGGCCAATAGCCAGCGCGCCAGTTTCGCGTTGCACGGCCTTGTAGGTATTATTACCGGTATTAAGGTCCGGGAAGATCAACACGTTTGCCCTACCTGCCACTTCCGAATCAGGCATCTTCTTTTTACCTACTGAAGCATCAACGGCAGCATCGTATTGAATAGGACCCTCAACTTTAAGGTCCGGTCTCCGCTGACGAACAAGCTCAGTTGCCTTTCTCACCTTCTCTACATCTTCCCCCTCACCGGAAGCACCCGAAGAGTACGAGAGCATGGCAACCTTTGGCTCAATACCAAACATGATACTACTTTCGGCGGAGGAAATTGCTATGTCCGCGAGTTGCTCAGCAGTAGGATTTGGATTGACGGCGCAGTCACCAAAAATGGAAACGCGGTTTGGAAGGCACATAAAGAAGATCGACGATACCGTAGTCACACCCGGTTTTGTTTTTACAAACTGCAATGCCGGACGAATAGTATGTTGCGTTGTGTGTACAGCACCGGAAACCATTCCGTCCGCTGCACCTTTAAACACCATCATGGTGCCGAAATAGGAAACATCCTGCATTAGGTCGCGAGCCATTTCCATCGAAACATTCTTGTTCTTTCGAAGTTCATAAAGAGTTTCTGCGTATTCATTGTAGCGTTCATCAGTAGTAGGATTAATAACCTTCACCTTCTCCAAATCCATCGATAGGTTCAAACGCTTCAATGCAGCGCCGATACTTTCCTTGTTTCCCAGGATGGTGAGATCAACTACATTCTGTTTGATCAATGAATCGGCTGCAATCAGAATACGGTCATCATCGCCTTCCGGTAGCACGATATGTTTCTTGTGCTCTTTCGCCCGCTTCACAATCTGATATTGAAACATCCGTGGCGTAAGGATCTTGCTGTGAAAGGAAATGATCTTTTTCTCGAGCGCCTTGACATCAACGTATTTGTCGAATATGCCTATGGCCAATGTTATCTTTTCTTTGTTATCGGGTGAAATTTTCGACTGTGTACCCGCAACCCGGCTTACTGTTTTGAAAGTACCGGATTCCACGGAGATAATAGGAACTACGGTATCCAATCCTTCGATGAGATTAATAATACTTTGTTCCGGCACCAGGCCCCCCGTTAACACGATACCCGCAACCTTCGAATATTTTTTTGAAATGTTTGCCTGAAGAGCACCAATGATAATATCCCCGCGGTCGCCCGGCGTAACAACCAAGGTGTTCTTGTTGAATCGCATCAAACAATTGTGTAGCTGCATGGCGCCGACAATAGAATCGTCTACCGGATTGGAAAGTAAGTGTTCACCGAATAAAATTTTTCCACCAACAGCTTGAAAAATTTCTTTCATCGTGGGACTATCCAAATCTTTGTTTCGAGGTATGGACGTGACGATTAAATCTACCGGCAGCGCCTTCGTGAGTTGCGCGCGGATCTCTCCCTCCTTTTCAAGATCGATTTTATTCGCCACAACGGTAAGTATCTCAACGCCATTGTCGATAAAACTTTTAGTGGCGTTTACCGCGGCGTCAACAATTTCGGAAACGGATTTACCTTGTCCGTTCAAAATAATGGCAGCAGGAATACCCAGGTTCTTCGCGATGGAGATATTGCCGCCAAACTCTCCGATCGCACTACCGCCAATAAAGTCTGTTCCTTCAACCACTACAAAATCATGACTCTCCTGCAGCTGCTTAAACCGGCCAATGATGCTATCAATAATATAAGCTTCATTTCCAGCATTGATATGTTTGATTACCTCACTGCGCGTAAATACAAACATATTCTCATACGGCTCGCTTAAGTTGAAATAGCTGGCAATGGAATCAATATGGCTTTCCTTTTCCGGCCCCTCACTGCTGATAACAGGTTTGAAGAACGCAATCTTTGCCGCCTTTCCCACCAGTAAATTTACAAGGCCTAGCGAGATGATTGATTTGCCAGAATAGGGCTCTGTGGTTGCGAGGTAAATTGCATTTGTCATATCTAAAGGAAAAGGCTTTTCAAAATTCCAATGGATTGTTGGCCATTGTGTCTATTGGTTTGCAAAATAAACCTAATGCCTCTAAATCTATGATATTTATCCCTGTAAAAACTTGATTGAGCTTTACAGGACGGGATGACTCCATAAGTGTAGAGAAAGAGAAAGAAACATCCCGTAAGGGTGCTTTTTTACTACGTATTTGGTAAGGCCACGTATGCAAAGCTGCGGCACGATGGAATAAATTCATTTAGAACCCTCTCCTCTGCTCAGTTAAAAATGATGCCCAAAGCCGTTTCGGTTTTTAAGTTTTTTCTTAAATAGTAAATAAGTGTTAATAGTACGTTTACTACGTTTTTACCTTAAATTTAGCAGCATAAAATTCGCTTATTCAGGCCACACAAAATCGAGCGCAACATGAAACACCACCATTCAATCTTTATGATAAGAAAGTCCAGATGCAGCAATGCAATAGTGCACGTGGCATTGTTCTGTTTACTGATGAATTCATCGCACCTGGTACTTTCTCAATCTGATCCTGCCGTTATGGTCGTGGATGTTTCGAAACCGGTAGCTGACGTTCAGCCTACAATGTGGGGGATCTTTTTCGAAGACATCAACTTTGGCGCAGACGGTGGATTATATGCTGAACTCGTCAAGAATCGTTCATTCGAATTCGATGTTCCAATGATGGGCTGGACAGAACAGAACAAAGGCAAGTTTTCTATCAACCGTGAATCAGGTTCAATGCTGATAATGAATGGAACCCTAAAAGCATCCAACCCCCGGTTTGCACGCGTTACTATAAATTCAGACAAGGGATATGGGATTACAAACGAAGGATTTCGCGGGATGGGAATCAAAAAGGATGTCTCGTACAATTTTTCCGTTTGGGCAAGTCAGTCTTCCGGCGACGCAATGAAAATGCGTATTGAACTGGTGGACGCCGCG
This sequence comes from Chryseolinea sp., assembly GCA_035316905.1. Classification (GTDB taxonomy): domain Bacteria; phylum Bacteroidota; class Bacteroidia; order Cytophagales; family Cyclobacteriaceae; genus Chryseolinea. The sequence continues at coordinate 7,829 of DATHIE010000804.1, forward strand.
GGCAAAGTTCTGGGTGAAGGTGCAGTCACTCCCTCAGGAAAGGAATGGAAAAAATATGAAGTAAGCATCCTGGCAAATGGAACGGAGCCAAAAGGGAAACTCAATATCTGGTTTGAGGGTAAGGGTACCGTTGACCTGGACATGGTGTCACTATTCCCATCGGACACCTGGAAAAAAAGAGCAAATGGTTTACGCGCCGATCTGGTGCAATTGCTGGCAGACATGAAACCAGGGTTTCTTCGTTTCCCGGGCGGTTGTATCGTGGAAGGACGAGATCTTGACACTCGCTATCAATGGAAAAAAACGGTAGGTCAATTGGAGAATCGCGAGCAGATGATCAACCGGTGGAATACTGAATTCGCCCACCGTCCCGCACCCGACTACTTTCAATCTTTTGGTTTGGGATTTTTCGAATATTTCCAACTCGCTGAGGATATTGGCGCCGAGCCTTTACCTATTTTAAGTTGTGGAATGGCGTGTCAGTTTAATACGGCTGAAGTGGTTCCAATGGATCAACTTGACCCCTACATTCAGGACGCCCTGGACCTCATCGAATTTGCAAACGGAGATATAAATACAGAGTGGGGAAAGCTGCGGAATTCGATGGGACACCCTACTCCATTTAGTTTGAAAATGATTGGCGTAGGTAATGAACAATGGGGCCCTCAATACATTGAACGCTATCAAGCATTTGTAAAAGCTTTAAAATCCAAATACCCTGCGATAAAAATTGTTACCAGTAATGGCCCGTTTCCCGAAGGTGAGTTGTTCGAATATGCAGACAAAGAACTACGTGGTATGAATGCTGACATAATTGACGAACATTATTACAACAAGCCGGAGTGGTTCCTGAAAAACAGTACACGGTATGATAAATACGACCGTAAGGGTCCAAAGATATTTGCCGGCGAGTATGCAGCACAAAGTGTTGCTACGGTAAGCCCTGACAACAAAAACAACTGGGAATGCGCTTTGGCCGAGGCCGCCTTTATGACCGGTCTTGAACGAAATGCCGAAGTAGTGACGATGTGTTCTTACGCGCCCCTCTTTGCGCACAGTGAAGGCTGGCAATGGACACCTGATTTGATTTGGTTCAACAATCTGAAGGCCTATGGCACTCCAAATTACTACGTGCAAAAATTATTTTCACTGAATAAGGGAACCCACGTTTTGCCGATGCTCATGGGGAATACGCCGGTTACTGGACAGCAGGGACTGTATGCTTCCGCTGTCCTGGATAAAAATTCTGGTGAGGTTGTTTTAAAAATTGTCAACGCGTCAGCTGAACCAAAACAAAGTAATGTTGAACTGAGGGGTGCTAAGCAGGCAAGCGCCTCTGGAAAATTTTCTATGATAGGCAGTGAGACTCTTAGCGGCGTAAACGGCTTTGACCAACCGATGGCTATTAGTCCGAAAGAAGGCACTGTCGCGATGAAAGGGAAGAAAATAAACTTGACTCTTCCACCACATTCATTTTCTGTTATCAGAGTTAAGGTGAACTGATTCTAATGACGTATTAGTCAAAACTGCTTTGGGTTTCCACGCTGAGGTTGAACTTGTTCGGGAAATTCAATGGATCAAGATCCGTAAGTTCTCCCGAAGTGACCACTCCGTAGCACGTGAAGGAACATTTTCATTGGGCGAACGGGAAAATAGAAATCTAGTTCAAAATAGACAACCTATTTAAAAAGCAACGGTGCGAACATATACAAATTATTCCTCCACACAGGCCAGGTATGCCCTCCTGGGTATTCTTGATACGTATACTTGATATTAAGCTCTTTGAATTTCGAGAGCATTAGCTGGCAATTCTCGTAAGCAATATCCTCTTTTCCACCCATTGCAATCCAAAGTGTCATCCCATCATTTATTACCGGGGCATTTTTTTTCATATACTCATATTGTCGATCCGAGATACTCTTTTGATTTGGCAACCAACCCGAACTGAATACGCCCAGATAAGAAAAAAGACTTGGATTGTATATCCCGGCATATAGAGTTTGGAGTCCTCCCATGGACAAACCGGCGAGCGCTCTGCTTTTTGAATCTGTTTTTGTGCGGTACTTTTTTTCCACAAAAGGAATTACGCTCTTTGTTAATTCAGCTTCGAATGATCTTAAGAACTGTTCGCTAAAACCAGGCGTCCCTGTATTTCCATCAACCATGACTACCAGCATTGGCTGTGCCTTTTTTTCTGCAATGAGATTATCGAGAATCAGGTCAGTCTTGCCCTGTGTCGCCCAGCCCCTTTCATCTTCGCCACCGCCATGCAAGAGATAACGTACCGGGTAATTATCTTCTGATTCATTGTATCCGGCGGGCGTATAGATATAAAGCCTGCGCCACAAATTCAGCACGGGAGAGTAGTATCGCACCGCCCGGACCTCACCGTGTGCTACGTCCTTAGTTGCATAGTAATCTTCTCCTTTAATAGGAATTTCAATTCCACTCGCCATACGGCCCATGCCATAAAATGTTTCACTTCCGGGATCTGCAACGGCAACGCCATCAATCAACAATGAATAGTAGTGAAATCCTTCACCCTGTGGCTCAGTTATTACTTCCCAAAAACCGTCCGCATCCTTTATCATGTCGTACTTTTTACCAAGATCAATCTGCACCTTTTGAGCGTCCAGCGCTTTTATTCGAAAGAGGACACGATGGTCCTTTAACACACGTGGATATTTTGCTGATCTTACATTTGTAGCTGCCGCAGACCCCAGCATATTATATTCCGAAAAACTTGAAACATTCACCGGCTTGAACAGAAGCTGGGAAAACATGAACAGATCATTTTTCCATACCTTAAAGTCGTGCGCCCCTGGCTCGACATAAAATACATGTGGCACTTTATGAGCTTCTAGATAGTCGTGCGTCCGCTCACTGAACGATATCAGATTGTCATCCACTCCGCAGGAAACCCAAAGTAATTTCAATTGTTCCTTTGCCTTTTGCGGATCTGGCACGAGAACCTCAGGTGTCTTCGTATTGGGCGCTGAGGAAAAACCGCCAATCCAGGCAAATTTTTCCAGATTCGTTAACCCAAAATTTAAGGATTGTCCTCCACCCATGGATAGGCCGGCAATGGCACGATGATCACGATCTTTATGAACGGGATAATTCTTCTCAATAAAAGGAATCAGATCGGTGAGCAGATCTTTCTCAAATGTTGCAAATGCCTGAACTTTAGCGCTATCAAAAATATTCCCAATTGCACGATCGTCTTTCATAGCCCGCCCGTTGGGCAATACGACAATCATCGGTTCAATCCTTTTTGCCGCGTAAAGGTTGTCCAATATAACCTGAGGCTGACCGTTCTTCAACCATTCTTTCTCGTCACCTCCTATACCATGGAGGAGGTACAGCACGGGATACTTTAGCTTTTTAGAAAATCCCGGCGGAGTATAGACTAATGTCTTACGTGTCGCACCCACTGTTTTTGACGAGTACTTGATCGTGTCAATTTTTCCATGTGAAATATTATCTTGAAAAGAATCGAATCCCTGTGGGGCATGTTTAACTTGTGTCTGACCATAGCAAATCACAACACCGAATGCGAGCAATGAAATCAATAGAAGCTGTTTCTTCATGTAATGCGGTTGCTTGAGTTGAGTTTTAGATAGATTATTTATTGACAAGCCAAACTATATTTTGTCATTTTCCGCGAAGCAAAATGGCCATGGCTTTCGAAATGTGGCCGTGTAATTGTTCGATTGGCAGATGCATAATATCCGCAACATCGCGATAGGTTAGGCGGCATTGAGACTTAAGAAATAGCGCCTCCCGTTGAAGATTTGAAAGCCCGCTCATCATTTCCGTTTCCTTCTGAAAAAGATCCATGCCTTTCTGTTGGGTAAGAAGGCGACGGAATATTTTAAACATGTTAATAATAACCAACTGGTCTTCCGTCAGCAGCTCGGGCCGGGCGCCAATGTGCAAGAAACACTGCACGATGCAATGTTTCACCGACAACCCGTCATTGCAGGCATTCATCCCGTAATTAAAGAGACACTGAATCTGTTCGGCGTAAACTTTTGAAACTGAAAGGGCCTTCCAATGATTTGCTGTACGCGCTGTCACACCTTCTAGTTCATTCGTTAAGTTCCTTGACCAGTCAAATGTTACAGTTGTTTGCATTTCAGTAATACTTTTTTTGACCTTTAGCCGAATTTCGTGGCGATCTCATTTGACCGTCATATCGGCTTTTCTTCCGTCTTTCAAACGATTACTAAAATAGTGTATCAAATACACTTATCAAAAGAGAATGCACAGATTTTTTAGCCTTCATCAGTCATTTAATTGGCCGATTTAGTGGTGTTTGTCCGGTTCGGCGAGAGACTTATGAACTTTGAGAGCTTGCCTTTATCAGGCGGCTGATAGCGCCAAAAATCATTAATGGAGCACCGCTCCACTTTTTCTCACTGTCGATCTTAATCTCCGAAATTGTTTTGGCACCTGCGCAGGGGACCTTTGCGCCTCGGAAAGCTCACCAAAAAGCAAATCCCGTTGGCTTTTATTTATTGAAGAGGTCAATCGTTCTTTTTGTTCCGTTGAATTGAAACACTTCAATTTTCTCCATTTCAGGATTCATTTTCAAGTACCGTGAAGACTGAGCAAGGTACGAACCACCGTAATAGAATTCCTGCTTGTACTGAACGCCACTATGGTTTGTAATGATAGCATACGCATCCATGTATTGGAGCTTATGAAATTTAATTGACGAATCCTGATTAAATCGATAGTTGTCTGCCGGGCCATTGTTATTGGAGATTATTAGAAATTCCGCGTTTTCAGCTAGCAGGGTGTTCATTGCTTTTGCATCGTGGTCGGCACGGAATCCGGTTTCCAGGTTGCTCGCCATTTTGAAGTTACCTTTTCCGTCTCCCAGTAAGCATGCGCCAATGCCGGCATCATCTCTCCCAACAAATCCATCGTTAGCATAAGAATTTCCAACTGAAAGGATATCTAGATTTCCGTCTTTGTTAATGTCGTCGGTAAGTATACCGTAGGTAGGAGAAATCTGCATACTGCGCGGTAACGGTTTAATTACAAACTCTCCATCGCCTTTATTTTCGAAATAACTGCTAGCAAAAGTTTCGCTCCGTAGGACTCGGGCTCCCTTAAGATCTTCGTTGCTAAAGATCTCTGCGAACGACGCTTTGGAATATTTTTCGTAAGAGTTAAAACGTTTTTTCAGAGAAGGTATTTGATTCATGAGTTGGCTTCTGAAATACGGAGCATGCTGTTTTCCCTCTATGTACATACAAAGAACTGGATCTATTTTCCCGTTATTGTCAAAATCTTTAGCATACAGCATGATGGGCTCAGATGTTGAGCAGGTGAAGCGGGAGTTTAGTCCAAGGTTGCCTGCAACATAATCGATATCTCCATCATGATCAAAATCTGCACCGGTAATACTGTTCCACCATCCTTCTGAATGTATCAAGCTGGCGCTTTCAATTTTTTCAAGAACTCCCTGATTGTTTTTAAAAATTGTGAGCGGCATCCATTCGCCTACAAGAATTAAATCAATCCAGGAATCGTTGTCGAAATCAGACCAGACAGCCGATGTTACCATACCTGCCAATTCAAGTCCCGGTATCTCGTGAGCAACATCCCGTAACTGAACGGGCTTCTGAGGGGAAGTATCGTTTTTGTACAGTTTACTTTTGGGTGTCTGAGGATAGTCACCCGGTACAACCCTCCCTCCTATAAAAACATCGATGTCTCCATCTTTATCAAAATCTGCTCCGGCAACAACTGATGAACTGGATGAAGCATTTAAAATAACCTCTTTGGAAAAACTTCCTTTGCCATTATTGAGATACAAACGATCCGCATAATATTTTGATCCAACGGGATAGTTGGTTCCTCCGCTCGCGATAATCATATCAAGATCTCCGTCAACGTCGGCGTCAAAAAAAAGACTTCCCATGTCTTCATATTCTGGATTTTCAGACCAATTTGATCTTCGAAAAGTTTTATTTTTTTGCTGGAGATAAAGTCCTCCTTGTTGCCCAGCATCTCCGCCGATAAAAAGATCGTCCAAGCCGTCGCCATCTACATCACCCGCCGATAACCCAGGCCCATTGAGGGAATGCATGTGCGGAAGAAGCGGTTGGTTTCTAAAATCGATCATGGGCCTCCCCTTGTGGACGAAATCAATTCCCCTGTTTTCATTATACACGAAGAGTAAAGGAGTCCTTTGCTCGATCAACTTCAGGGGAGGCTTAGCGTCAACTTCATCCAATGTCAACCGCTGATTCGCAGCAACATCTTTGCGAACTTCCTCCAAACCATTGGACCAACGAACTCTAATACTGTCAATAACCGTCGAATGGGCCAGCCCAAAATGAACTCCTTCACTTAACGAGCCCAGATAACCCCTCACCGGATAATTTTGATAATACTGTTTACCCAGTCGAGCGTATAACCAAATCTTCGCTCCCAAACCCTGAAGATTCGGTGCTTTTCCTTTCAATCGGATTTCAAGAAAATTATTTTTAATAAGGTCCTGTTGACGGTTTTCAAAGAGCTGCCCTGTGGAGTTTGAATTATTAATGATCAACTCAAGGTCACCGTCATTGTCCAGGTCTGAAAGTGTAGATCCATAAGAAAATGTTGGTATTGTTATACCCCAAGCTGTTGACCTCTTGGTAAAAGTTAGATTGCCGTTATTCTCAAAAAGAAAATTCTCCAACGCCACACCTTCTTTTTGTGCGATCATTTTCAACACTTCATCTTTATTTGCAGAACTAAACTGGGCATAGGGATTTACATAATCGACAAAATCCTTATCACCAAGATCCCTGACGAAACCATTGGTGATGAGAATATCCTGATCACTGTCATTGTCAAAATCTCCGAACAAGGGAGCCCAACTCCAATCCGTCTTTTCGATTCCGGAGAATCGACCGATTTCGCTATAATCCTTACCGTTGCTCACCTGAAGCGTGTTCCTTGTGTATTGTGGTAAATAGCCGAGTTGTACACTCATGAGATAGCGCTCGTAAGTCGGCCAATCCATCAGTAATTTTTGTCTTGCATTTCCTTCTGCGAGCATATCCAGCACGAGGATATCCGGAATATCGTCATGGTTGATGTCGCGCATGTCGGCACCCATGCCTGAAAAACTTGAATGTCTCAAGAATTTTGACGCTTGATCAGAAAAAGTACCATCGCCGTTGTTGATGTATAGCAAATCATTGCCCTGAAAATCATTGGAGATGAAGATATCATCCCAGTTGTCACCGTTGATATCGCCAACGACCAGTCCAAGACTATATCCACTAAATACAATTCCAGCTTGAGTTGAAACGTCCGTAAAAGTCATGTCCCCGTTGTTCCGGTAAAGTTTGTCTGTACTGGGATCATTCGGTTCAGGGGCAACTGTTGACAGGTTATTAACCTTTGAGTCGAGTCGAACGGCATTTTGCGCAAGGAACAAGTCAAGGTCACCATCCTTGTCGTAGTCAAGAAATGCGCTTTGTGTCGTTGCTCCAGGATCATCTATCCCATACTGTGCGGCTTGTTCCGAAAAGGTGAGGTCTTTGTTATTGACGAAGAGTAGATTCCGTGTTCCCCCGTCGACGGGCTTGCCGGACACTGAAAGATAAATGTCAAGCCACCCATCCTGATTTACATCAGCAAGGGCAATACCATTAATCCAACTATGGGTTGTCAGACCTGCTTTGTCAGTAATGTCTTCGAACTTCAAGCCTCCTTTGTTTAGGTACAAGCGGCTGCTTACAATGTTTCCTCCAAAGAAAATGTCGTCTAGTCCATCGTTATTGAAATCACCTGCGGCTACCCCAGCGCCTGTATAAAAATTGGCGTACTCAATCATGTTCAGGGAAGCTGTCTCTTTGATGATATTATTAAAATCGATACCAGATTCAGAAGGTGGTAGTTCGCGGAATAGAACTGACTTCTCCTTACAGGCAAAAAGAAATATTAGCGATAAACTCAGCCAAATTGACCAAGGCAAGGGAGAAATTTTAAACAGATATCCGCTCAGCATGAATTTTATCCCCGAATATTTTAAGGATTGAGCATTTCGAAAACTCTCAGGCTGTCCTGGTTTTGAGTTGTTATATACAGTGCCTTGTTATTCCTCATCATCAATCTTGATATTGATTTGGAATCTCCGTTAATTAAAATTCCACTCTCGCGAGCGACTACCGAAGTAAAATTCCCTTCACCATCTCCCAACAAAAGCAGTCCAATTCCCGCGTCATACCTTCCTCCAAGGGGTTCAAAGGAGTAATCGTTTTGAATAGCGAGAACGTCGGGATTGCCATCGTGGTTAAAATCTTCAATGATCATGTCATTGATCGTTGAAGTTTGACATGAAATTGGAAGAGCGTGCAATGAAAAATTACCACTGCCAAGATTTTCAACGTAGGCGGATGCAAGGTTATCACAGCGATGTATCTGTGCGCCATCAAGTTGACCTGCGGATAGAATATCCTTGATAGATGAATTTCCATACAGTTCATAGGTCGTCAGGATACGTTTCAAGCTAACGATCTGCTCGGTAAGCGTTTCGCGCGGGTGCACCGGATACTCTTTTCCCTGGATGAAGCGGCTGACAATAGGGTCAATAGATCCATTGCCATCAAAATCTTTTGCATAAAGCGAAATTGGTTCTTTTGGGGAAGCCGTGTAAATTGAATTGAGTCCAAAATTCCCGGCAACGAAATCGACATCTCCGTCGTGATCAAAATCTGCACCCTTGATGCATCGCCACCAGCCGGTTTCTTTGGGTAGTTGATGGTTGGCGTTACTGAGTTTGATCAGCCTGCCTTTTTCATTTTTGAAGAAAGTTACCGGCATCCATTCCCCCACGACCACCAGGTCAATCCACTGATCATTATCGAGGTCCACCCACTGTGCTCCTGTAACCATCCCTGCATGATCTACATCCGGCATATCTATGGCGACAAAATGCGGCCCTTTGTTCCCTGGTGTATTGCTGACATTTTGCAGTATGAAGCTTCTCGGAATTTCAGGGTAACGATTGGGTACTACTCGACCGCCAACAAACAGGTCAAGATCACCGTCTTTGTCGATATCACCAACTGTGGCACAGCTTCCACTGCTATTGACGAGCTTAGGTAAAGCCAATGTGTCCAGTTTAAAATTCCCTTTTCCATCATTGACATAAAATCTATGGCGGTAGTGAGCGGATTCATGACCATACTCGGAGCTGCCGCTGACACAAAAGAGATCCAAATCCTTATCGCCATCGGCATCAAAGAGAACAATGCCTTCGTCTTCTTCATTTTTTTCAGCCATGGTGGTATTTGAGAACCGTCCATTTTTTTCTTGCATAAAAATTGTCGCACCGTGGTAAGCTGAGCCGCCGATAACCAGATCTTCCAACCCATCATTATTGATATCCCCAGTTGCCGTCATCGGACCGGATTGTGAGAACTTGTGAAGGAGAAGAGGTTGACTTTGTTTGAAATCAACGAAATCCTGTTCGTCATGCTTAAATGATAATCCATGTTCACGAGACGATTCGATGAACATAGGGGGACTATTTTTACTGACAGCACGACTTTTATTCGCACCACTCTCTGCCATAATGATGATCTGATTTAATGGCGGATTTAAGATAACGTCTACGTTTCCAGAAGGCCATACAACTTTCAATGAATCAATTGCTGTGGAGCCACCAAAACCAAAATGAACCAGGTTTCCTACCGTAGATTTATATCCTCTTTGGAGTGTTTGTTCGCTATACTGAAAAGTTGCGTCGCTATAGGCCCATATTTTCGCCCCGAGTCCTGAATGGTTATTATCCTTTCCAACCAATTGCAATTCAATGAAATTCGCATGGTCCTTGTCAATTTCTCTTGTGTTGTTTTTGTAGATGAACGCCGGCGAGTTAATGTTGTTCATTACAATATCGAGGTCACCATCGTTATCAAGATCTGCGTAAGCCGCGCCATTGGTATATGATTTTTCCACTAACCCCCATGCATTGGAGTTGTCAGAAAAGGTGAGGTTTTTATTATTCTTAAAAATGAAGTTGGTTTTATAAACACCTTTCAAGGTCTTCAATGCCTCGATAACATTTTTTTTGCGCTCTTCTGGTTTTCCAAAAGCACCAGCATTAGCGTTGTAGCTCACAAAATCCAGATCCGTAATATCTTTAAGGTAGCCGTTGGTGATGAGAATATCCCGCCAGCCATCATTATCAAAATCCGCAATCAATGGACTCCAACTCCAGTCTGTTGCATACACTCCGCTTAGGCATCCAATATCACTGAAAGTACCGTTGCCGTTGTTGAGCTGGAGCACATTGCGAACATATTGGGGAAGGTAGTTACGATCAAGGTTCAACTTAAATTTCGAATAGCCTGTATTGGAGAACATGGCTTTCTGACGAAGATTGTCATCGGGCATCATGTCTAGAACAACAATATCATTTAAGCCGTCATTGTTGATGTCCGCTATGTCAATACCCATACCATTAAACTCGGTGTGCTTTAGGTACTTCTTGATTTCATTTGAAAATGTTCCATCGTGGTTATTAATGTAAAGGTGGTCATTGGAAAGAAAATCATTGGCTACATATATGTCGGGATAGCCATCTGAGTTGATATCATTGACGGCGATACCGAGGCCCCATCCTTCGGTTTGGATGCCCGACTGCGCTGATACATCTGTAAAATGGAGTCCCGTCGAAGTGCCGTCATTGCGGTATAATTTGTCCTGACTTTTACCAAAGCCCTTTGTATTCTGCCCAACGGGATTATTCTTAGGGTAAACTTCAAGTGAATTGACTACTAGATAAACATCCAGGTCGCCATCAAGATCATAGTCAAGAAAAGAAGCTTGAGTGGAGTAGGCGTTAGCCGTGAGGCCGGCTTCTTCAGCTGATTCCTTAAATGTGGGGATACCTTCTTTATTCAATCCCTGATTGATGAAAAGCAAGTTGGGACTAGTTTTGTTCGGGTCAGGATGAATGGTGCTTACATAAATATCCATCCAGCCGTCCTGGTTAAAATCATTTACCGCCACGCCCGTGCACCAGGAAGTTGTGGCAACCTTTGAAACTTCGGTAATGTCTTCAAAATGAAATTCTCCACGATTTAGATACAGTCGGGATGACACAGTATTGCCGGCGAAAAATAAATCAGGTAGGTTATCATTATTAAAATCGCCGATTCCAACGCCTGCTCCATTATATATGTATTCAAATCTGAGCGCATTAAGTGAATCGGATTCGATTATGGTATTTTCAAATGCTACCCCCGAATAAGACGAGCTGATTAGGCTGAACTGAGCCTTTTGACTATTTGTGCAGTTGAACAGTAAGCAAACAATGACGAGGATGAGTATGTAAATAGATTTCATAACAAAACAAAACTAAAAAAGCATTGGGCCATAATACCCAATGCTTTTAGATAGAAGTAAACCTCATTTACTTTGATCAAGTAAGTCAGGGCACTATTTATTAATAGCCTGGATTCTGATCACTGCTCGCCAGTTTCGAGTTGGTAGAGAATTCAACCTGAGGAATAGGCAACAGTTCATACTTGTTGGCCTGGAAATATGAGATTGGCTCAGATATCCCGTAAGCGGTAAACTTTCCATTCTGTCTCCAGCGAAGGATATCTTTGTTCCTTAACTGTTCTCCAGCGAATTCAACCATTCTTTCATGTTGCAGACTAGCAAATGCGTGAGCTTTTGTGTCCATCAGGTATTTCGCTGTTGGCAACGGAGGCATGGCAACGCTAGGCCGGCTTCTGATCAAGTTCAAATAGTTTGTAGCCTCAGCCAAGCTTCCCACTTCAATTTCACATTCTGCTAAATTAGCAAGCACGTCGGCAAAACGAATAACCCTTATATTCATCGGGCCGGTATAGAATGTTGAATTGTTTTTATACAATGAAGTATATTTCCGCCAGCTGATCTTTTGTTCAACGCCCTGATAGTTTACGGTGTTCCCTTGAACGCCTGCATCAGCAGTAACTTCGATCTGTGAATTTCCGTTGTTGAATAAGTCACCTTTCGAATAAAAATTAAATTTAAAGCGTGGATCTGTTTTGGCATCGGGAACAGGGGCTGTTGTTGATTCGTAAGCATTGAGCAGGTTGATGGCGGGTACTAGATTTCGCCAAGCTATAGCGCTGTATTCCTGAGTACGGGAGATTCCCTCATTGGCAGAGCCATTATCATCACCCGTGCCATTCCAATTAAAGTTTGTTCCCGCATAACCAATTTCGAAAATAGACTCGGCATTAAATGGAGTCTCTTCTTTAAAATTGTCTTCGTAATTGGGCATAAGGCTATAGGTGCCGGAGTTATAGACTTTTAACAATTCAGTCTTAGCAGCAGCATAGTCTCCTTTAGTCATATAAACTCTTCCGAGCAAGGCTTGAGCCGCTCCCCTGGTTGCCCTGCCGACATCCTTGCCTGAGTACGAAAGCGGTAGGTCAGGTTGTATCGCGGTAAGGTCATTGATAAGGAAAGTATAGATCTCATCGACGGATGCCCGGGGTTGTGACGCATCAGCAATAGATTGTGGGACCGAAGTGATCAGGGGCACACCTCCCCAAAGAGTAACCCATTCGTAGTAGCTCCAAGCCCTCAAAAATTTCGCTTCCCCCACAAGTCTGGCAAGGGTTGCATCTGAGATATCCTTGGTGTTCGCAGAACCATCGATCACTTCATTGGCACGAAGTACATTTTGCGCCAGACCTGTGTATACAGACTGAGCAACTGCATTGGTAGTGTTATTTGTACCTATTAGCAGCGCCAACCTCGGAGGTTCAAGCTGACCACCGCCAGCCATCATTTCATCGCCACGCAGGTCATTGGTAAAGAACCATTCCCGGCCCATCAAATTATAGGATTGGATGGAAGCATAGATCGCATTGACACCTGCAGTAAGTTGATTTTCATTCGCATAAAAACTTGAAGGTGTTCCGCCATTCGGATTGGTTTTATCCAACAGCGAATCGCTGCATGCCGTGAGCAAAAGAATCGTAACAAGGCCTGTTTTTGATAATAATTGATTTTTCATGATCTGTCCTATTATATGTTAGAAACTAGCCTGTAATCCGAGGATTAGCGTTCTTGCCTGAGGGAACTGACCGTAGTCGATACCCTGCGTAAGTGCAGTCGAATTACGTGCACCGATCTCCGGATCATATCCGGTATAGTCCGTAATGGTAAACAGGTTTTGGCCAGTAAAGTACAGCCTGAATTTACTCAACGTGTTACCAGTCACTTTAGTGAGCAGTTGCTGCGGGATGCTGTATCCGACGGTCAGATTTTTCAGACGGAAATAAGAACCATCTTCGAGGAAGCGATTTGAAGTGCGTGCATTACCATTAGGGTCACCGTTGACAGCACGGGGTACATCGGTATTGGTGTTGTCGGGGGTCCACGCATTTAATACATCGGTGCTTGAATTGAAGAGCCTCAGCATACCTTGATTGGTGACTTTAACTCCATTGTAGATTTTATTTCCGCTAACGCCCTGGAAGAACGCACTGAAATCCCAACCCTTATAATTGGCTGAAAGGTTAATACCATAGCTTACCTTAGGAAGGAAACTTCCGAGATAGACTCTGTCGCTGGCATCGATGACTCCGTCATCATTGATATCCGCAAAACGAATATCACCGGCTTTTGCACCAGCCTGAACAGCGGCTTCACCATCAGACTGGAAAAGTCCATTAGTCTGCCAACCAAAGAACGACTGAACAGGGTGGCCCGCCTCCGTACGTGTAATGCTTTGTCCGCCAAAGTCGGCATTAGCCCCTGCATCCAAGGTACCAGTTGGAGTAGCCATTGCTTCCACTAGATTCTTAAGGAATGTAAAATTAGCGCTGGCATTCCATTTAAATTCGTTGGCTGACTCCCTATATCCAATAACGAATTCAGTCCCGGTGTTTTTCATTCTACCTACATTTCCTGGAGTCCCTGATGAAAAGCCCGCAGAAGTCGCCGGATCAACGTTCAGGATCAGATTGTCGGTATAACGGTAAAAATACTCAGCCGAAAACGACACTTTGTTGCTGAACAAACCAAGGTCGAGACCAACGTTGGTCATACTGGTTATTTCCCACGTCAGATCCTTATTCGGTAACGCATTGTAGAATGACCCTAACGCCGGCGCGCCCAATATGGCAGTTGTATTTGCCGATACAACGGGCTGAGATGGATAGTAACCAATTTGTGATGGGATGAAACCAAATTCACCATAGCTACCTCGTAGCTTTAGCTCAGAAATACTGGAGAATCCCTTCATGAACGACTCTTCATTAATTCTCCAACCCAGACCAACGGAAGGGAAGTTACCCCACTTTTTTGCGTCAGCCCAAAGAGATGCGCCGTCCCGGCGGATAGATGCACTTAACAAATACTTGCCTGCAAACTCATAATTGAGTCGTCCAATGTAGGAGATAATGGCAAACTCGTTGGTATTTCCTGTAAAGCTCTGATTGGCAAGACCTGGACGAATCTTGGTGATAGTATTATCAGGTGCATTACCCTGAATGGTAGTTGCGTCTGTCTTCTTGGTTTGATATTCAATTATTCCTGCAACGTTGAAATAGTGCTTACCAGCAGTCTTGTCAAACGTCACCTG
>DATHIE010000805.1:0-8730 GCA_035316905.1 Chryseolinea sp.
CCCTTGGGTTCTGGTCGGCTGTCCGGTTATTCATTAACATTTTTCGTCCGACGATGAGTCCGGCTACAGCATCCTCGTTCCGACACATGGATAAGTTTTCGAAGCTCACAATCGAGAACAAACATCCTGACAATCGGGAGAATGATCTTCAGATCGGATTTACGATAGAGGAAATGGCAGTACGTGTAGAGGGACTGTTGAAAGGTATCGGGCTTGTCAAAGACTTCGCTCCGATAGTTTATGTTGTTGGTCATGGTTCCAGCAGCGTGAACAATCCACATTATGCTGCATATGACTGCGGTGCATGTTCCGGCAGGGCAGGTTCTGTGAATTCACGGGCGGTGTGTTACATGGCAAATCATCCAAAAGTAAGAGAGATCCTTAAAGAGCGCGGAATAGACATACCATCAAAGACGCAGTTCGTCGGTGGTATTCACGATACAACGCGGGACGAAATTATGTTCTTTGATGAACATTCGCTTTCGAGAGAGAATGTAGAGAATCACGATAAGAATGAAGTGACCTTTGCAAATGCACTTGAGCATAATGCTAAGGAGAGGTCCAGAAGATTTGTTTCGGTTAACACCACGCTAAGTCCGGAAAAAATACATGAGAAAGTAAGGACCCGATCAGTCTCACTGTTTGAGCCAAGACCTGAGCTGAACCATGCAACGAATACCTTGTGTATTGTTGGACGAAGGGATTTGACAAAGCAACTGTTCCTTGACCGCAGGGCATTTCTCAATTCATACGATTACTCGATCGATCTCGATGGAAGGTTGCTGTTCAATATAATGAAGCCGCTTGGTCCAGTGTGCGGAGGTATTAACCTCGAATATTTCTTCTCGCGGGTTGATAACCAAAAGCTGGGAGCCGGCACAAAGCTTCCCCATAATGTAATGGGATTGTTCGGCGTTGCTAACGGTATCGATGGTGACCTGCGGCCGGGATTACCAAGCCAAATGATAGAAGTCCACGATCCAGTGCGGCTTATGATCATGGTAGAACACTTTCCTGAAGTAGTACTTGAAACGATACAAAAATCGCCAGAAGTATATGAATGGTTTATAAACGAATGGGTGTACCTCGTCGCGGTTAATCCTAAAACCCGGGAGCTTCATTTATTCAAGAACGGGGGTTTTACATTCTACTGCCCCATGAGAAAGTCGATCGATTCTGTTGCAGACCTCACAGCGCTGATTGAAACGAACACCGACAATCTCCCGGTTTATTCATTGTCTTAAAATCTTCAACATGGAAACGCTACTTCAATTTTTTATAATCATTCCGATATTAGGATTTGCCCTGAGTCTGCTTGTCCCGGGGAAAAAAGAAAATTCTATTTCGTGGACAGCATTTGTGACGGTCGGATCACATTTAGCTGCGGCCGTGGCCTTCATTACATATTGGTTTATTGTGGGCCGGCCCACTCTTAATCTAAAAGAGATTGTTCTTTACAACAGCGATGGATACGAGTTCTTAGTCGACTTTTATTTTGATAAGGTCTCTGCTACTTATTTGCTCGTAGGTTCGCTTCTCACTTTTTTAGTTACGGTATACAGCAGGTACTACCTTCACCGCGAAAGCGGGTATAAGAGATTCTTTAACACAATTCTCTTCTTCTACATTGGATATAACTTTGTCATTTTTTCTGGCAACCTGGAGACCTTGTTTGTCGGGTGGGAGATCCTTGGCATTTCGTCATTCCTGTTGATCGCTTTTTACAGAGAGCGATATCTTCCCGTTAAGAATGCTGTTAAGATCTTTTCTATTTATAGGATTGGTGATGTGGGATTGATACTCGCTATGTGGGCGAGTCATCACCTTTGGCACACGAACATTACTTTCATGAGGCTGAATGATTACAACTTTGTGCATCAACAGCTTCAATCGCACACGATTATTGGTGTTTTTATTTCGCTGATGCTGTTGCTATCCGCCGCGGCCAAATCAGCTCAGTTGCCATTCTCTTCCTGGCTTCCGAGAGCAATGGAAGGACCAACGCCTTCGAGTGCGATATTCTATGGATCATTGTCGGTGCATCTGGGTATTTTTGTTTTGTTGAGAACTCATTCTTTTTGGGAACACCAGTTGTCGGTGAGAATCCTGATAGGAGTGTTGGGCCTCGTCACGGCGATAGTCACTTCAGGCATTGCGCGGGTACAGTCGTCTGTGAAAAGTCAGATCGCTTATGCGTCAATCGCACAGATCGGTTTGATATTTATAGAGATTGCTGCAGGTTTTGACAACCTTGCACTGTTTCATTTCGCCGGAAACGCCTTCCTGAGAACGTATCAGTTGCTGGTCTCTCCGTCGGTCGTTACCTATCTGATACGGGAACAATTTTACAATTACAGCCCGAGACAAAAGACCATTGAAGATTCCTTTTCAAAGAAGGTCGAATATTCGCTCTATATGCTTTGTATTAAGGAGTTCAACCTCGATTCGATCATGTATCGTTACTTGTGGAATCCGCTGAAGTGGGCCGGTAAAAAACTGGACTTCCTTAGTGTGAACCGCGTACTTATCATATTCGTCCCACTTTATCTCCTTGGCCTTTACTGTACATATAATAAGGAGTGGATATCGCCTCAAGTACGGGAGTTGTTGCCCCTGGTGTTTTCTATGGTCGGGTTGCTGATGGTGCTGAAG
This sequence comes from Chryseolinea sp., assembly GCA_035316905.1. Classification (GTDB taxonomy): domain Bacteria; phylum Bacteroidota; class Bacteroidia; order Cytophagales; family Cyclobacteriaceae; genus Chryseolinea. The sequence continues at coordinate 2,653 of DATHIE010000805.1, forward strand.
TCTTTCGCTGAACGGAAACATGCAAGACTAAGCTGGCTCCTGATTATTATGAATCACTTTTGGGTTGCTCTTGCTATTTCATTCAATGAATCGTTCACCTTCGACCAGGTTCATATCTATTTGAGTGGAATTGCTGTGGCGGGTATTCTGGGATTTGTTTGCCTGCGTTGGTTGCGAATACATGAAGGAAGCATCGACCTGGATCAGTTCCATGGTCATTCGTACAAGCATCCGAAGATGGCGGTGGTGTTTTTACTCTGCTGCCTGGGAGCTTCCGGCTTCCCCATTACTCCAACGTTCATCGGTGAAGACCTCATGTTCAGTCACATTCACGAAGACCAGGCCCTCTTTGCTCTAATGGTCGCGCTAAGTTTTATTACTGACGGTCTTTCGATCATGAGGATCTATGCGCGCGTGTTCTTAGGGCCTCACGTAAAATCACAATACGAGATGGCCTATAGATCATCATAAGGCAAGATCGTTTTAGAAAAATTCAGGCTACAAGTTCGATTAGTTTATCGGACTTGTAGCCATAATGCATCTCCCGCCCGCCGACGCCGAGCTACGGCCGGCCGGCAGATCATCGCAGATTAAAAGGCCGCAGAAAATTTTCAGCCCCGAGCTACTCGGTGGTGCGTTCGATCAGCGAATTCTGCGGGAAAAAGATGGTATAAGCAGACCCTAATTATTAGTTGGCTTCAAATGATCCACTTATCATTCTTTCAGCCTGCTCAAGAATAGCTGCCTTTTCGTCAAGGGTCATGTCAAGTGGAAGTTGTGCGAGGCCGATTATTCTTCTAATTATCTCGGCTCCGCAAAATTGCGCAGAAAGAGTGCTATTGAATCCTTCCGGCGTTCTGTAGGCTTTCATCATCTCGCGTACTCGTGATTTGCTGATGTGAGCCATTAACAAGTGTGCGGTCATTACACCCATATCGTATTCAGGAAAGCCGTAGTGGGAAAATTCAGGATCGATGATCTTCACCCCTGATTTGGTTTTCAGCCAGCTACCGGGATAGTAGTCGCCATGTACCAAAGTCTTTCCGATGCCCAGGTACATCTCGCCAAGATCTTTGACCCTTCGCTTGAGCAGTTCATTGTCTTTGTACTTCAATGACAATTCCTGAAGTCCATGTTGAATGGTGTTCAAATCAAATCCGTTGTCGCTCAGGTATGGATATTCAAAGATGTGAGTGTGGTTTAACTTCCTAAGCGCTATGTTACCTGGAAAGGATGTGATAGCTGACGTAGTATTATGGAGATGTGATATGAATTCAATCAGACTGTTTGTATCGGGATCAGCCAAAGAACTGCCTTTCTTATAAAGAAAAGTAAAATCAGTTCCTTCACCAAGATCTTCCATTGCGAGGATTAGATTTTTGCCATCGAACCCGATAAGGGCGGGAACAAACCTGTCGAAGAAGTGGTCCCGCTTCACGGTTTCATAGAACATTGCTTCAACGGAGATCCTTTCTACCGGTGCCTCTATCTGCGGATATTTTTCTACCCAGGGTCGGGACTGCTTGACTATAAAGGAGTGAGTATCCGTTCGAACGCGCAGGAGAAAATTCATGTTGCCTTCTCCCGGTTTTTCCAGGTCAACAACCTTATCGGAAGATTTTATCCAGCCGTTTTTATAGAGCAGTTCGACCCAGTCACCTTGCTGCAACTCAAGGAATGCAGCGCCAGGCAAAAAATTGTTGAATCGATCTTTTAAAGACATGCAAGATCAGAATCAGGCGCTCTTCCTGTTTGCAAGGAAATCTAATGCCATTGCGTATCCCTCCATTCCGAATCCCGTGAGCATACCCACGCAATTTGAAGTGATCAGGCTCTTGTGCCGGTACTCTTCCCGTCCGTAGACATTTGAGATATGGACTTCTACAACGGGTGTCTTAATTCCTCCCACAGCATCGTGAATTGCAACGGAAGTATGTGTATATGCGCCTGCATTGATGATAATTCCATCAAACGAAAATCCTACTTCGTGAAGCTTGTTGATGATCTCACCCTCAACGTTTGATTGATAATAATGGATCTCAATGGATGGAAACCTTTTCATGAGAAGATCCAGGAACTCTTCGAACGACTGATTTCCGTAGATCGAGGTTTCCCGTTTTCCCAATAAGTTCAGATTTGGGCCATTGATAATTTGTATCTTCATTGGAACAAAAGTGTGTTACTATTAAGAAATGTTCGGCTTAAACAGTTTTGTCGCTATACTTATCGAAAGTTAACGCGACGGCAGGGAATAAAAAATTTCTTTCTCGTAATATTGGAGTATGGATTGGGAAATTCAAATCAAGCACTTTGGTCATTACCTCAAGATTGAACGATCACTCTCCCAAAATTCCATAGAAGCATACCTTCACGACGTGGAACTGCTCCACCAGTTTGTGAACATCAGCTACCCTAAACTTTCATCGTTGAAAGTGACACCGGACCACCTGCGCGCATTTCTTGAATATATCAATACGTTGGGAATGAGCGCGCATAGCCAGGCGCGTATCCTTTCGGGGCTTCGGGGATTTTTCAAATACCTCTTCTTTGAAGAACTGATTTCGACCGATCCTTCAGCATTGATTGAAGCGCCAAAGCTTGGTCGCAAACTTCCTGATACGCTCAGCTACCTCGAGATTGAAAAACTATTGGAAGCCATTGACCTTTCTAAACCCGAAGGCGCCAGGAACAGGGCCATGCTCGAAGTCCTTTATAGTTCAGGTCTTCGCGTGAGTGAGCTGGTCGACCTCCGCTTGAACAATGTTTACTTTGACATAGGCTTTCTTCGGGTGATTGGAAAGGGCAACAAAGAGCGTCTCGTTCCGATCGGGAAAGACGCCCTGAAGTATATTAAGATCTATTGCGACGAGATACGTGGTAAACCTCCGCATAAGCCTCAACAGAAGGGCAACGAGGGTTTTGCATTCCTTAACCGGAATGGCAGGAAGCTCACCAGGGTAATGGTTTTTACAATTATTAAAGCCCTTGGAAAACAAATCGGATTAAAGAAGACGATCAGTCCACACACATTCCGGCATTCGTTTGCCACTCATTTAATTGAGGGAGGTGCAGACCTGAGAGCCGTTCAGGAAATGCTAGGGCATGAATCGATCACCACAACGGAAATCTATACTCACCTCGATCGCGATTATTTGCGTCAGGTGATCCAGGAGTTCCATCCCAGGTCATAATTCTTTCGTAACTTGAGGCCATGAAAAGAGGTGTGATACTTTTGAGCTTCTGCCTTCTTGTGATATCCGTTGCCGGTCAATCGATGAAGATAACAATGGAAAAAGGAGTCGACATGACTTCCTATGAAACCTTTACCGTCATGAAAGGGGAAGTGATGACGCCACCGGACGCGAGAAAGATCAATGAAAACACAATGTTTCAATCTGTAAAAGCAGCAGTTACGAAAGAGATGGAGTTGCGTGGATATAAATTTGTCGCTGATTCATCCGCACAATTATACATAAGTTATGTGGCGGGTGCCTATAACCTCACTGAGGGTGGAAACACAGGTCCTCTTGGCCAGACACCTGCATCTACTCCTGCGGACATGGACCAGTCGAGGTCATGGTCACGTGAATCAAGAGAGGGGATGATGGTGATCGACATCATGGATGCGCGCAGTAAAAAAGAACTTTGGAAGGCCGAAGGCAGTCTCTCCCTTGAAAATGTTGATACGGACCGGGCCCTGGATGCTCTTGTATATAAGGCGTTCAAAAAATTTCCAAACAAGAATAAAAAGAAAAAGAAGTAATTCCCCGAATGTATAAAGTCTTTCTTCGACCTGTTCTTTTCTTAGTAGATCCGGAAAAAATTCATCACTTCGTTTTCAGTTTCCTTAAATGGTCGGGAAAAATTCCGGGTGTCAAAGCGTTGCTTCGGTTGCTCTATTGCCTGGAAGATAAAAGCCTTGAGAAAAAAATTCTTGGGATAACATTTAAGAATCCGGTAGGACTAGCTGCAGGGTTTGATAAAGATGCAGCGCTTATTGATGAAGCGGCTTGCCTTGGTTTTGGTTTTGTCGAGATCGGAACATTAACACCAAAACCGCAGCCTGGCAATGACAAACCAAGACTATTTCGTCTGCCGGCCGATCAGGCGTTGATTAACCGGATGGGCTTTAATAATCGGGGAGTGCAGGAAGCAGTGGAAAGATTAAGGACAAGACGCTCGAAAGTAATAGTAGGAGGGAACATTGGAAAGAATAAGGTCACAGAAAACGAAAACGCTATAGATGATTACCGCGTGTGTTTTGAGGCCTTATATGAACACGTCGATTATTTCGTGGTGAATGTCAGCTCTCCCAACACTCCAGGGCTGCGTGCTCTTCAGGAAAAAGAACCGTTAAGAAATCTTCTCGCTTCCATCAAGACGCTTAGTCTTTCGAAGGTAACAAAGAAACCCGTTTTGCTGAAGATCGCACCCGATCTCACTGACGGTCAGCTTGACGATGTTATTGGTATAGTCAAGGAAACAGGCACTGATGGAATTATCGCCACGAACACCACCATATCAAGGGAACAACTGCAAACAGATAACACCGTTCTGGAAAAAATTGGCAACGGAGGATTGAGTGGCAAGCCGCTAACCTCAAGAGCCACAGAAGTTATCCGTTATCTTCGGGCAGGTTTTGGCCCTGGATTTCCTATCATTGGCGTGGGTGGCATAATGACTGCTGCTGATGCATTGGACAAGCTCGACGCCGGCGCAGACCTGGTTCAGTTGTATACCGGCTTCATCTACGAAGGTCCGGCCCTTATCAAAAGAATCAATAAAGCGATACTTTCAAGGTAGTCGGGTACCTGGCTACCTAGGCACCTAGGCACCCAGGAACCTGCTGTACAACCGAAAGCAATTTCTTAAATTAGACTAAGCCGATCGAAACCCTCCGTCTATGAAAAGGTGCAAACCACTCTTCGCCGTATTTGTTTTTCTGATGACCATGTTAAGCTTTTGGTCATGGAAGACTTTTGAAATTACATCTCCTGTGGCCGCAGGTTATCCGCTGGCGCCGTCGTCGCCGGTTACGTGGTGCGGATCCGGTTTTATCCTCAATGCTATGGATACCAGTCTTGCGAGGCCAAGGCTGCTGCAAGGTCTCGGCAACCTTCATTATCCGGTTACAACGACATCGCTGGATGCACAAAAGTATTTTGAGCAAGGCCTCCGCCTGATCTATGCATTTAATCATTGGGAGGCGATCCAGGCATTTCGTGAGGCAATACGTCTTGATCCTGACTGTGCAATGGCTTACTGGGGACTGGCGTTGGCATTTGGTCCTAACCTCAACGACTGGACCCCAAAAGACAGGGAGCGCATTGCACTAGAATCTATTGAGATGGCGAAAGCCCGAAAGGGTAGGGTCTCACAAGTGGAAAAGGATCTCATTGATGCATTGGCTACGCGATATAATGGGAAGGCTTATGAACTGAGAGACTCGTTGAACCTGGCATACGCACAAGCAATGCAGGCAATTGTCCCGAAGTATCCGGATGATGCCGAAGTGCAGACGCTTTGCGCGGATGCGATAATGAATTCGATGCCATGGGACTATTGGCAAGCCGATGGAGCAGCAAAGCCTCAAACCGCCGAGGCAAAGAAACTGCTTGAAGCGGTAATGATAAAATTCCCAGAACATCCTGGAGCACATCATCTTTACATTCACCTCGTCGAGGCGTCGTCAACCCCTGAGCTCGGATTAAAAAGCGCAAACGTACTGGCTTCAGCAATGCCAGCGGCGGGACATATTGTTCACATGCCTGCTCATATATATTTAAGAGTAGGCGATTATGCGAAGTCGATCGAGGCAAATACAAAGGCTGTCAAGGTTGATGAAGACTACCTTTCATTTTCAGAAAACCAGGGCATGTACCGGATGATGTATTATCCCCACAATGTCGATTTCATCAGCTTCAGTTCTTATATGGAAGGGAGAAGTAATCTTGGAATTCTTACGGCACTCAAGCTTGCCTATAAAGGAAACTTTGTGACTAACGGTGTGCCTGCGCCTCCCGGATTTTCACAATATGCTATGGTCGAACCGATGATTGCGTATACCCGTTTCGGTAA
>DATHIE010000806.1:0-3924 GCA_035316905.1 Chryseolinea sp.
CAGCGAATGCATAATAAAACCTTTATTGTTGACGGGAAGGTGGTGATTACCGGAGGTAGGAATATCGCCGATGAATACTTTGACTACGATCACGAATATAATTTCCGCGACCGGGACATTTTGTTGATTGGAAAAGCCACACAAAGTGTCGGGAAATCATTTGAACTGTTTTGGAATGATCCGCTTAGCGTACCGGTGACAGAAATAGTTGGCACAACCGAATTAGCTCTTGACACAGCGACAGCTTACAATTACCTGCACCAGTACGCGTGTAATCCCGCCAACTTTTGGCCACAGGTAAGGGAAAAAATCAAAACAATCCCGGCGACCTTTGAACAGATCCAACAATCTGGTGATTTTGTATGGTCTGACAGCATAGCTTTTATTTCCGATGTACCAGGGAAAAATAAGGGTGATGATGGACTTAGTGGTGGCGGCGTCAGTACAGACTCTCTTATCAGTCTGATCAAAAAAGCTAAACGAACCATAAACATTCAATCACCTTATCTGATCACCACTGAATTAAGTCAGCAGCTTTTTCTTGATGCTGTAAAACGTGGCGTTCGGGTAAACATTTTGACCAACAGCCTTTCCTCGACGGATAATCTCGAGGCTTTCAGTGGTTACAAACGCGAACGAGACGCACTTCTGAGCACCGGCATTCATATTTATGAGTTCAAACCGGATGCGGAAATAAGGTACAAGCTGATGACGGGAGCTCTTCAAAAGGAGATCAACTATACTCCTACCTTTGGTTTGCATGCAAAGTCAATGGTCATCGACGATGAGATCGCCGTAATTGGTACATTCAACCTTGACCCCCGAAGTGCAAATTTGAATACCGAATGTTTTGCAGTGGTTTATAATTCAATGATCGCGGCGGCGTTATCGGAAGCTATGCATAACGATATGAAACCAGAAAATGCATGGGAAACCACATCATCTTATAATCCCGACGAAGAAGCAGGCTGGTCAAAACGCTTCAAAGTATGGTTCCGTGGCATTGTACCTAAGTCGGTTTTGTAGTCGGCCTTTACCACGTGCAGGGGCCGCATCTATTGAACCTTGCGCTAAGTCGAAGAAGTGATTCCTCCCATTCAACATGTAGTAAATCCACACTCAACGAAATAATATACAATTTGAATGCAGGGACAAATGACGATCGGATATTGATTTCTACATTTGTAAACACGATATAAAAACTAAAAAGACCATGACCAATATCACATTCGGCGTCGAATACCTAAAAGAGCTGGAAGCAGAAGCTGCTGCCACACGCAAATGCATTGAGAGGGTACCTGCAAGTTTGTACGAATGGAGACCCCATGAAAAATCTATGGCGATGGGATACCTGACCCATCTGGTGGCTGAAATTCCAAATTGGATAACACACATGATTCTAAAGTCTGAAATCGATTTTGCTACATACCCTCAATTCAAGGCAGGCTCTGCGGCCGAGTTGGCAAAACATTTCGATGAGAACGTCGAGGTTGCGAAGACAGCCTTGAAGAATGTAACGAACGATCAGCTTAAGGAACCGTTCTTTCTAAAGCACAATGGTCAGGTTGTATTTACTTCACCGAAAAAGGAAAATATAAGCTCGTCCATAAATCATATGGTTCATCATCGCGGCCAGCTTACCGTTTACTTGCGTCTCAATAATTTGCCGGTGCCTTCAATCTATGGTCCATCAGCGGATGACAAGGCGTTTTAGAGCGTATAGGTACGCCCTTTATTTACTATTCTGTCGGTTATACTTGCGTATAGCTTTTTCCAGTTCAGAATTTTCCGCCAATGGGTAGGCGTCCGAACCGGGTTCGATCATGGTTAAAAGATTGTCGCGTGATAACACGACAATAGGGCCGTCATTTTTTTGAATCGCAGCGATATTCTCATATTTTAATTCGGCGTCTGAAAAAAAGGAATAAACGAAAATTGGTCCTTCGTTAATTTTGAAGATCCAAGCCTTATCGATCGGAATTCCAGGAATGTGTTTACCGGTGTCCAATCTGCGGTAAACATTTTTTGTATGTTCTGCTTTCACCACGGTCATATCCTTGCCGCTTCCAACCATCATTATAAAGCGGCCGAGAATTAGCTCCACATTTGTTTGAGTAACTATGGAACTGTCGTTGTTAAATACGATTACGAATGTGTACTTCTGAACCTTTTTTATTCTCTTGGCGTGTTCCGGCGCCCACACGTCCCGAATGTATGTTGTCAACGCCCTGTAGTTGACTACCTCTTGTGCTTTGGCGTCTAAGGTTAACGCGAAAAGTCCGATAGCCATGACAGTTCGCAAGGCAGTGCCTAAGGTCAATTGAGCTAACATTTGAGTCCTACGACTTTAAAAACTTTATGACTGATGCGGAAGTAACACGCTTATACGTGAATAGCGACCAACTTCAGAGTCAACGCTAATCTTGCCATATAACGCCATCACAGATTTATGGACGGCGTATAGACCAAGTCCATTACCTTTAGCGTGTTCGTGCCCCGTGAAAAACATATCAAATAACCTGGGCTTGATAGCTTCGTCAATGCCAACGCCATTGTCGTAAACGCTGATCTCCATTCCATTGCCCTTTACCGCCGCTATGATATCTACCTGCGCGTGATGTGGATCTTTAAGCATGCTAAAAAAGATGGCGTTCTCCACAAGGTTGGTCAGAATGTTTTCCAGTAACGCGGGACTTGTTCGCATGCTTATATTTTCCGGACACTCGATATTGATCTTAACACCGGTATCCCGGATCGTGTCGCCCAGTCTGGTTTTAACTTCATGAATTGAACTTGCAACCTGCACCGTTGATATATTCGAAGATTGCTGACTGATTTCACTTATATAAATCAGTTTCTTAAGCATTCGGTCCATGCCCAACGTGGTGCCTTTCATCCTTGTTAGCAATTCGGAGGGCGGAATGCTGTCCATAATATTGCATAGGCCTAATATGGAGCGAATTGGTGAACGTAGATCGTGTGACGCACGATAGAGGAATGTGTCAAGTTCTTTGTTTGTCTCTTCGAGTAGCTTTGTGCGTTTGACGACGATCGCTTCAAGGTTTTCGTTAATGGTTTGTATCTCTTCGTTAGCCATCCTTAGATCTTTCGCCTGTTTACGTACCCGGGCGCTGAAGGAGATCAATAGTATTATGAGCGCTCCAAATGCAAGCAATATCCCTGCCCCTATAAAGATTTGTTGGCGAAATAACCGCTGCTCTTCGTTTCTTTGTTTTTCAGAATCAGAAAGCTTTGTCTCCAAACTCTGTATATCAAAATATTTCTCCCTCAAGTCACTAATAGCAACCTTGTAATCGCTTTGATTTTTGAAGAATTTGCTTTCATTGTCGATAAGAAGTTTCTCAAGGCGATCGAGGTCGGTGAGCAAACTCAGGCGCTCGACAGACGAGAAGTTTGCAACCCCTTTTTCAAGTTTGCTTGAGATCAATCTCATCTTTTGATCAAATTGGTCTCGATTTGCTTGAAGGGCTTCACTTTCCATTGTCGTGTGTGCAACGAGGCTCTCGATATCTTCAGTTATAAAGGAAGAGTCTGAGACAGTACCGTAGAGTGGACTCATGCTGCGAGCGGCAGAATCCTCGATCTGCAACACCAACTCATGGAATTTGTTGTCGAGCAATTTCCGTTCCTTGGCGGAGAGGTCTTTCATTGAAATACCTTTAAAGACGGAATAAAACATTGTAATCGATCGAATTGAATCGAGCATTGAGATGTCGAAGTCGCCCAATTGGTCTTGAAGACTGCTCTTGGCTTCCTGAACGCGCGGTTTGTTCACAACGATTACGTTTCCCTGGGAAGAAAGATTAACTCTGTTAACCTGAACGCCTGGGATAAAGATCTGGCTCGCGCCCGTGATCTTCTCAGTTAAGGGCACAGGAATGTCGAGCTCGCCGGCAGCGTCCG
>DATHIE010000807.1:0-9189 GCA_035316905.1 Chryseolinea sp.
GAAGAGGTAGAACAAAAGAAAGTCCAGCGCAGTAAAACTTCCGATGATCGCAGTATTCAGAATAAGAAGAAGAATAAAATATCCCTTGGCGTTTTTCACGGTTGTCCAGGACGAAATTGTAGCGATCAGCATTACAAAGACTGCAAGTCCTACCAATGGCATGCTCAGCCCGTCCAGCCCAAGAAAATATTCTGCTTTGAGAATCCCCCACGTTCCAAGATCAAGTGTAATCCACTGGCGTTGTTCAACGAACTGCAGACCCGAGGATGCTTTTTTATATTCCGTAAGTATAAGCAGCAGAATTCCGACCTGAATGATATTGGCAATGAGCACGACGTAACGAAAGGCTTTCACCATCGTCGGAGGAATGAACAAAGCAATGAATGCAGCAGCGAGAGGAACGATGAGTAGAAGTGATAGTAGAATTTCCTGCATCTAGCTTTGTTCGTTATGCTTGTTACACAAGGGTTTTAAAGCAAGGTCCAAATTATGAAAATAATGATTGCGAAGGACGCCCAGAAAACATAAAGCTGGATTTTCCCGCTCTGAAATGATCTTATAAATGAGCCGATCCCTTTGGCCATACTTGCTGCATCATCAACAACACCGTCAACCACTGCGCGATCAACCCAGCCCGTAACATGGGCTATCATCAATTGGACGTAAGCGCTCAGGTGAAGAAAGCCATCAATCCACTTTGTATCTGTAAGAGCTGTAATATTTGCCGTTTTGAATGCGGGTATTTCAATCACCTTTCGGTACATATCGTTGAAATAAAACCCGCTTCGTAAGGCCGCTGCGTCGAAAGGTCTGTTCCTGATAAGATAGGCAAGCAGGAGAGCGAGTAGGACCCAGGCTGCGGAGAAGATTTCGACAAGTGTAAGGTGAAAGTGTTTGCCCGACGCAAGCCCATTGTATACCCATCCGGAAAAACTGAACGGATTTTGCGATACAATTATCCAAAGTGATGCGGCCGCCAGGAGTGCCATCGGCGCGCGCATCACGGGGGGCGGCTCCACGACTGAAAGGTTTTTGGTCGATGTTTCATTTCCGAAGAAGACTGACCAAATCATCCGGAAGGTATAAAGCACGGTTATGAATGATACCAAGAAGGAGCATACAAGTATTAACCATTTCCACGTTACGTCTCCTTTCCAAACAAATATTGAAGTGAGTATAGCATCTTTTGAAAGGAAACCGGAAAAGAATGGAATTCCGGCTAACGAAGCGCCGCTAAACACAAACATCAAGAATGTGTAAGGCAATTTCTGTTTCAAACCACCAAGATTCCGAATATCCTGAACGTCAAAGGTTGTATGTGACTGATGTTGTGTCTGATGAAGTGAATGTATCACAGAGCCAGCTGCAAGAAACAAACACGCCTTGAAAAAAGCGTGGGTAAATAAATGCAGCATCGCCGCTTCGGGGGCACCGGCGCCCAGCGAAGTTATCATCAAGCCAAGTTGTGAGACCGTAGAGTACGCAAGTATCTTCTTAAGATCATATTGAGCTAACGCTGACAAGGCACCCAACAGCGCGGTAATACAACCTGTAACAGCCACGACATTCAGTGTGACTGGAGTAAACAGGAAATGAACCCGGGCAAGAAGGAAAACTCCGGCCGCCACCATGGTCGCCGCATGGATCAGTGCGGAAACTGGCGTGGGACCTTCCATTGCATCGGGCAACCAGGTGAACAAAGGAAACTGCGCGGACTTGCCGATAATGCCGCAAAAGATCCCTAGTGACGCAGCTGTTTGCCATCCTGCGCCACCAGCAACTGAACTTAAATGGAGAATATCGAACGAACCTGTGTGCGACCATACTATCATAAGGCCTACCACAAATCCGGCATCTCCCACGCGATTGAGGATGAAAGCTCTTTTCGCTGCGTCTGCTGCTTCAGGTTTTTGATTCCAATGACCAATGAGCATGTACGATGAAAATCCAACCAGTTCCCAAAAGATGAATATCATGAGCAGGTTACTTGATGCTACAATTCCGAGCATCGAAAAAGTAAAGAACCCCAACATGGCAAAGTATCGCCTGATGTCAGGATCTCCGGCCATATATCCGATAGAATAAAAATTTACAAGGAAAGAAACCAACGTTACGACTACCAACATCAATGCCGTGGTGTTGTTAATCAGAATTCCGGCGGTAAAAGATTGTTCACCGAAAGTGATCCACGTCCATTCAGCGGTGAAGGGGACATTGTTCCACGTCCAATAGAAGACAACAAAAGCCGCCAACGTGTTTATCAAAAGCAGGAACGGTGCTGAAAAAGATACAAGCCACGAATATTTTTCAGAGATCGCGAAGGAAACAATAAAGGAAACTAAAGGCAGCGCCAGTGTCAATATCAGGCAGGTGATAAAGAAAGAACTGTGATATGTTGATATTTCTTCCAAAGTTCTTAGTCGCTTAGCTCATCCACTTCACCGGGAACTGAAGTGTGATGCAGGGAATATACTTGTATTACAATCGCCAATCCTACGGCCGCTTCACAAACGGCTACGATGATCACAAACAATGCGAACATTTGGCCATTGATGTTTTCTGGATAAAGTTGATTAAATGCCACGAGATTCAAGTTTGACGCATTCAACATCAGCTCAACACCCAAAAGAACCATGATCATATTTTTCTTTGTAATGATGACCACCAGTCCGGCCGAAAAAAGGATGGCTCCGAGATATAAGAAATGCTCGATAGGAAACATTACGTCTTATTTGATTTGGTAGATGATGCAATAATAGCTGCCCCAATCAGAGCTACCAATAAAAGTATTCCTGCCACTTCAAATGGAAGCGCAAAATCAGTCATCAAGCCTACGCCGATCGTTCTTATTTCTGTTAGTCTTGTTGGCGGTGGCGGGAGATTTTTGAATGATGCATTCACAATACTGAATATCAGGAGTGCGAAGAACCCTATGCCTGCCAATGTCCCTGAAAATCTATAAGCATGTTCGATCAACAATGGTTTTCCCGAAAGCTTGGTGGTAAGCATGATCCCGAATATAATAACGACTAGAATACCGCCAGCATAAACAAGGATTTGAGTTACTGCTACAAATTCGGCGAATGCCAGGACATATATCCCCGCCAGTGCAAGCAAACCGGTTATAAGCAGCAATGCTCCATGGAATACATTCCGAACGAATATGAGTGCAATTGACGAGAGAGCAGCGAGGGCTTCGAACGAGTAAAACAAGATTGACGTCAGGTTCATGATGGTGGCTGCCCTGGTGGTTTTATCTTTGGCTTGAAAACAGGTTTTGCGGGTTTGGGCACATCAGCATCTGTCTTCTTTTCTTCTGAAGACGTAGCAGGTGCAGGTGTCACCTTATTTTTCTGATGCTCTTCGAACAATTTTTTCTTCTCCGCTATTTCGGGGTCCGTCATTTCCCCGAACACGAAATTGTGCTCCCTGATGTCTATTGTACTGAAATCATAAACTTTTGTCATCGTCAGGCACTCTGTCGGGCAAACCGTGGTGCATAGGCCGCAGAAGCAACACTTACCCATATCGATGTCGAACTTTGCCGCGTATATCCGCTTTGATGTACCATCTGATGTCTTTCCTATTTCTTCAATAGCACGGATCGGTTCAATATCAATACAGTCAACAGGGCAGATCTTTGCGCACTTATCACAGACAATACAATCGTCGATTTCATTGTGTAGCCTGTATCGTCCAACATCTGGAATGGGCTGCATTTCGTGAGGATACTGGATCGTGGCTATTCCGGTACGATCATCAAAATATTTGTTATCGGTAATAGCGACAACCTTCTGGCTGTTCCTTGCCTTTACAAAATGATCGATAGTTATCTTTAGTCCCTTGTAAAGCGATTGAAAAGTATCGGCTATATTTTTGAAGTATTGTTTCAATGGCTGTTATATCTGATAACAAAAATAGAAGGGAAATAGAAGTTGAAAACCATCCGAAGTGATAAATCGATGGTCTTTTTTGAAAAATAACGAAGAAAGGGTTGGTCTTGGTATGATTAGCTGGCTTTTGGAAGCGTAAAATAGAATGTACTTCCGGTCCCTTCGGAGCTTTCTACCCAGATCTTTCCGCCGTTTTTTTCGATAAATTCTTTACAAAGGATCAATCCTAGTCCGGTTCCCTTTTCATTGGCGGTTCCACGGGTGGTATAGGGAGCGGTCTTATCGAAAAGCATTTTCAGGACTTCGCGGTTCATCCCCACGCCGTTGTCTTTCACCGAGACCAGCCACTCTGTAGGTTTTTCCTGGGCGCTGATAACGACGCGACCGCCATCATTTGTAAACTTGATGGCATTAGTCATTAGGTTTCGGATAACCAGGTTTACAGTATTTGAGTCAGCAAAACCAAGAGCGTTCTTCGGCACATCATTAACAATGGTGATATCCTTGTTTTGCACTGAAGTCAACAGCTGAATGTTTTCTTCTACGATATTGTAGATATCGATCTTGGCTGCCTGCAGGTTGAGCTTGTCCATTTGAAGCAGCGTCCAGTCCAGCAGGTTATTCAACAATGTCCGTGTGTGATTAAAACGTGCCTTTAACTCTTTAATGTGTTTAGGAAGTTCATCTGCGCTAACGGCTCCTTTGTCCAACAAGTCAAGAAGTCCTGCAAGTGCATTAATTGGTGATCGCAGATCGTGAGATATAATAGAGAAGAACTTGTCTTTCACCTGGTTCAACCTTTCAAGCTCTTCGCTTCGTTTTTCCATCTCCTCCTGATGTTGAAGGAGTAAAGTGTTTATCTGTCTTCTTCTGTTACCGCTTCGGTAAACCGTGATCAGCAGGATTCCACTTAACGCCATAACGACGACAAGAATATTCCTCACGAATTCCTGCTTTTTAATCTCTCCTTTTTGCATTGCCTGGAGTTCACTTAGAAAAGCAATTCTCGAGTCGCGTGATTCCGTTTCAAATCGAAGCTGATCGCGAAGAAGTTTGCCTTGCATTTCCTGGCTAAACAACGTGTCTTCGAGTTGTTTGTACTGCTTAAAATATTGAAGCGATTTCTTGAAATCCCCCTTCAGTTCCCACAGGGTGGACAGCTGATTGAAGCACTTGATCTCAAGAACGCGTGCGTTGAGTTCCTTTGCAACCGAAAGGCTATTTTCAATTTTTGCCAGCGCTTCGTTGTATTTACCCTCTTTTGTATAGACGATACCCCGGCCGAGTTCTACTGCAGCAACACCGAATCGGTCATTTGTGACGTTGGCGAGCGAGTAGGCAGAATCGTAGTGAGCGCGGGCTTTGTCGAAATCTCCTTTCCCCATGTAAGCAGTAGCCAGTTTGGAATGGATCTTGGGCTCCAGGATATTAATATGTATTTGGCGACTAAATTTGAGCGCATAACCAAGCGTCCTGAGAGCTGAATCATATTCCTGTTTTCTCAACTGAACATCACCGATCTCATCATAGGCATAAGGAATACCCTCTGCATCGTTTTGCTGTTCGCTCATTTTTTTGGCGAGGTTGAGGTGTTCTAACGCTACCTCATATTGCCCCAGCTCTTTGAATACCCTTCCAACATTGTGATAAGCGACGAGTATCCTGAATGTATCTTTTACCGCGGTAGCTACACGGTGTGATTGTGTGAAATAAAAGAAGGCGTCGTCGTATTCGCCGAGGTCATAGTAGTCATTTCCAATGTTATTATAATCCCTTGCGATCATGGTGCTGTCCTTAAGGATTATATCATTTTCAAGAGACATGTTGTCGTACTTCATTGCGGCGCTATAGTCGCCGCTGCTGGTAAGCATCAGGGCCTTACTTTGGTAAGCGAGCACTTTGAGGGCTCTGTCGTCGAGTTTTTCAGCAAGGAGTAAGGACTCTTCCGTGTATTGGCGGCTTCGGGCAAAATCAACATATTGATTCAACTTCGATAACTCAAGAAGTACTTTGAGACGCGTAGAATCAGGCAAGTCATTCTTTAATACATTTTCGAGGCTATCGATCTTATTCTGAGCCTGCGCATAGCCCTCAATAAGTAAGAATGATACAAACAGAGTTAAAAAAATTTTTTTCACGCGATCAACTTAGAATTAATTTCCAAAATCCAATTATGACAACTAACCCTAACGCGAGGGGTGTCAGGTATTTCCATGATAAGTTCATTAATTGGTCAACTCTGAGTCGGGGAAATGTCCATCTAACCCACATTTGCACTGCCACAAAAAACAGCGCTTTGCTCAACAGCCAGAAAATTCCCCAGAGTGTTGCTGCCCAAGTTCCCGGTTGTCCACTAGTCCATTCAGCCAGCCGCAAGGCAGCGATGTTTGGCAATGGCGTATTCCAACTTCCAAAAAATAGAACTGCTCCCAATATACTGACTAAAAGCATCATTCCATATTCAGCCAACATTATTACGGCCCATCGAAAACCGGAGTACTCAGTTTGGAATCCTGCTACTAATTCTGATTCAGCTTCGGGCAGATCAAACGGCGCCCGGTTGCTTTCAGCTAGTGATGCAATAAAAAAGATTATCCACGCAAAAAATAAAAGTGGCATCCTGAAAATATTCCATAATAGAAAACCACCATAATTATTTGTTTCAATTCCTATGGCTTTGATTCCAAATAGGTATTCGGGTGACGCTTGATACAAGCTCTGTTGATAAGAGATCGCCTGCAGATCCAGTGACTGACACACCATACATACACATATAACAGACAGACCCAGCGGGACCTCGTAAGAAATGATCTGGGCGGCCGATCTCATAGTTCCCAACATGCTGTACTTGTTATTAGAACTCCATCCTGCCATCACTAAGCCGATCACATCTAGTGATACTATGGCCAACAAGAAGAACAACGCCGTACCTATACCTGATCCTCTCCACGTTGGCCCTAGGGGAAGAACCGCAAAGCCCGCAAACACGCTGGCGAAAATAATTATTGGTGCAACACGGAATAGAAAGCTGTCAGCTTTGGCAGGCACTATATCTTCCTTTTGGATCAGCTTTAACAGGTCGGCGATCGACTGTGCGAAGCCATAATAACCCACTTCCATTGGTCCTAGCCGGTCCTGAATAAAAGCGGATATTTTCCGTTCTGCATAGATCGCGACAATGGCGTAGACGAGCAGAAATGGCAGTATGAACAGTAGAGTGGTCAACTTATTACCGGTTTCGAGCTGGGTTAAAAGACTCCTAAATTGATAAAATTATTTGTTTTGATTTTTAATTTCTTGGCTCGAAACATACATCGCCGTTATCAGGTCCATAAAGGGTGTCTTTCCAGGTGAACCGCTTCATGAAAAAACATTCTCGCTGACGCCTCAAATGAATCTGTGTAATCAGAAACCAGGAAATGTTGCTGTTGAACATCGGATGAATTGAGGATACCTTCTGATTCAAGGTATCTTTTGAGGGCAGCAGCAATTATTTCCGACGAATCCAGGATTTTCATAGTTCCCCCATAAAAGCTGTCGATCTCTTTTTTTATGAGTGGATAATGGGTACAGGCCAGAATTAAGGCCTCGATATTGTCCAGCACAGGCTCCGACAAATATTGAGCAATGATCTCGTGACTGATCTGGTTATTGAAAAATCCCTCCTCGATCATAGGCGCCAGCAAAGGAGTAGCCAGCGAATGTAACGAGATATTTTTATGGCCTTCTTTGATCTTACGCGAGTAAACATCAGATTGAACTGTGCGTTTTGTTCAGATGAGACCTATGTTTTTACCTGGAAAGTTCTCCAGCACAAAATCCACCATCGGATCGATCACATTGATAATATGTGTGTCTTTTCTTACATACTCTTTAAGTAATTCGTACGCCGCTGACGATGCGGAGTTGCAGGCAATGACAATGACCTTACAGCCTTTTTTTAATAAGATATCGGCAATTTTTATAGAGTAGGCCTGAATTGCAGCCTCGGACTTGTCACCATAAGGAAGGTGGGCGGTATCACCGAAATAAATCATGCTTTCTCCAGGCAATAGTTGCCGGATTGCGTGGGCTACGGTTAGCCCACCGATACCGCTGTCATAAACGCCAATTGGTCGTGAAGAAAGTAATGCCATACGACGCGCCAATATAACGCATCCACGGCGGCTGGTGCTACATGAAGATCAAAGTTTTATTTCAGGCGACGTTAGTAGAAAGTTTTGCCACGGTGATTTCTCGTAGTTCCCGGTGACCACAATAGCTGCATTGATAATGTGTCAGCAAAACACCTTCTTCGCTGATCGTGGGAGCTTGTTCAATTTCTTCCTGAGCGATTTTCATCGTATAGTATCCGCATTCAGAACACTCCTCGGCATGTTGGTAAGCGGGATACTTTTCAATTTTTTTATATCCGGTTGCGTCGTCAATCCAGATATCATAGTCAATTGTGTGGATCTCGTCGCTCTTCAGTACATCTTCAACGTGATGTTCTTCTTCTGATTCCGTGAGCTTTCGCATTACGTTTCCATCCGGCGAAACCCTGGGAGTATTGCGAAGTCTCATCAGTCTTTTTTCAAGTTGACGCGGATAATAAATACGCACCAAACTAAAACAGATGATGTACGCAATCACGCCGAAGCTGGCAGTGATAAATAACCGCACATAAAACCATCTCATGCCATCGGTAAAAATTTTTTCCGTGGCAATGGTGTTGGCATAAATAGCGGCAGCAGCGATGAACGCGATTACGGAATACCAAAAATATCTGATTTCATTTTGGTTGACGTAATCATACTTCTCTTTGTAGTCCTTGATCTGTGTTACTTTTAGTTCATGGTATAACAGGATAAGAATTCCTCCTGCGATGGCAGCAATTGCCCCCACTAACATGTACTGGTCCCACAGCCCTAAAAAACTAGACGCGGTTTCCATAGCTCTGAAATGTTTTGGTTAATGAAATTTAACAAAATTCCCCTAGCATTTGCCAAGGAAATCGCATTCTTTTCGTCGCTCAACGGGTTTTTTTGGGGGCCTTTTGGTCACATTCAGCGCTAGACTGCCGAGATGGCCCGCTGTTCTGACCCACCTGACTTCGAATTGCTCTGTCGTGGCAACTAGGGCGTTATGAGGCGTTTTTGATGGGTTTCTGATCATGACCGGCGCTCGGTTGAAGCCAATAAATTTGTATTATTGTACGCTTTAAATAAACGACAAACGCAGCATGGCGAACAATCTATTGAAAGGAAAGAGAGGTATAATTTTCGGAGCTCTGGATGAAAACTCCATCGCCTGGAAA
>DATHIE010000808.1:0-4247 GCA_035316905.1 Chryseolinea sp.
ACTAGAAAAGAAAGATCCATCGGCGGCCGTTAGCGAAGCCGTTGAACCTATTGTGTATTACCTCGACCGTGGTACGCCGGAGCCCATCAGGTCAGCACTCCTTGACGGCGCGAGGTGGTGGAATCAGGCATTTGAAACCGCTGGATATAAAGACGCATTTCGTGTAGAGATGATGCCGGAGGGTGCCGATCCTATGGATGTCAGATATAATGTTATTCAATGGATACATCGTTCGACTCGTGGGTGGTCGTATGGTGCAGCTGTTACAGATCCACGAACGGGAGAGATCATCAAAGGTCACGTTTCGCTGGGTTCGTTGCGTGTTCGGCAGGATTTTCTCATTGCAGAGGGATTATTAGCCCCTTATGAAGAGGGAAAACCTGTTACCGATGAAATGGAAAAAATGGCATTGGCACGACTGCGACAACTGTCGGCACATGAGGTTGGACACACGATTGGACTCGCGCATTCTTATTCCTCGAGCGCCGAGGGAAATGCTTCGGTAATGGATTATCCCCATCCGTTTGTAAAAATCGAAAACGGAAAGTTGAGTTTATCGGATGCCTACGATAACAAGATTGGAGAATGGGATAAAGCCGCAGTAGCGTTTGGCTATCAGGATTTTCCGGACGGAGCCGACGAAGCCAAATCTCTGGATGACATTATCCAACGATCTCTTAAAGCGGGGATGACCTTCCTTTCTGATCAGGATGCTCGACCCCTTGGTGGTGCACATCCATATACTCATTTGTGGGATAATGGAAAGAATGCCTCTGATGAACTGAAAAGGGTTCTTGAAATCAGGGCTATCGCGCTTAATAATTTTGGGGAACGAAATATTAAACCCGGTGCTCCTATGGCAACGCTAGAGGAGGTTCTTGTGCCAATGTATTTCTTCCATCGTTATCAGACGGAGGCGACGGTAAAACTCATCGGAGGCCTTAACTACCGATATGCGATTCGTGGAGATGGTCAGCTTGTAACGGAGGTAGTACCCGCTTCTGAACAATTGAAAGCACTTGACATGCTGATCAAAACCATTGAGCCGTCCGTTCTTATGTTACCTGAAAATCTTCTAAAGATCATTCCTCCACGGCCGATGGGATATGGACGTCATCGCGAATTGATTGCTTCGAGAACCGATCTTACGTTTGACGCGCTGTCAGCCGCTGAGAGTGCAGCAGGCATGACGTTGAGTGCGATACTACAACCATCGCGTGCAGGCAGACTTGTTGAATATCACGCCAGGGATTCAAAGCAGCCGTCTCTTGAAGCAGTGATTGATAAGCTACTTGTTGCAACAATTAAGAACACTCCAAAGACTGGTTATCAGGGTGCTATTCAGATAACTGTAAACGACGTTCTGATCGATGCATTGATTAGACTGGCGGCGAATAAGAACGGATCCACCCAGGTCCGGTCAATCGCTTTTTTGAAGCTCAATCGGCTGGATATTTGGATGAAGGAGCGACTAAAAGTCGTTGCGGATGAGGATTGGAAAGCCCACTACATGTATGCTCAGGAGCGCATTCGGAAGTTCATAGACGATCCACAGGACTTTAAACCAGAGCAAGAACTGGATCCACCACCAGGGGCGCCGATCGGTATGGATAGCAACGAATTCTGTGGAGGTTTTTGAACCGCAACCTCGTCGCTGGGCGTGTTTTGTGTTTTCTTTTGGCGGTAAGTAGGCATGTAGGTTTTCGGGTCTTTTTGACTGGAAAATATATTTAGGCTTATCGAAGTTGCATGATCCTGCCTAAACGGGAAATTTTTTATGTTGCTTCGTGCACTTCTTGTGGTTATTTTTTTGCAAGTTTTTTCTTTCTGTAACGCGCAAGTCGCAGAAACAGATAGTCTCGAAAACATTATTAAAACCATCCCTTCCGATACTTCAAAAGTATGGCACCTTAACAGGTTAGTTACCATCCTTCGTGAAAGAGACAATAACAAGGCCTTTGAATACGCAAAGGAGGCAAAAGACCTCGCACTTTTGTTGAACTATGAAGGTGGATTAGCACAAGCGCTGGAAAACCTTGGATGGATACATTATCGCAGAGGTGATTATTCTAAAGCCTTTGAACTGTCGGTTGAAGCAATGACGCTAGCTGAAAAACTTAAAGATAAGGCAGCCATTGCACGCTGTCTGAACAATATAGCGGCGATCAATTATGAACAAAAGCAACATACGCTAGCAATTGAAAATTTTAAGAAGGCATACGCGGTTAGTAGTGAGATTGGCGACGGCCCTGGCCTGTCGCGCAGCTTAAATAACATTGCATTTTGTTTTCTTGGGCTCAACCAACTTGATTCTGCTAGACATTATGCCGAAAGGGGACGTGAAGCAAGCCGTCGCTATGACAGGCCTTATCTTGAAGGTTTTGCCCTTAGAACGCTGGGGGACGTAGAATTCAACGAGAAGAAATATGAAAGCGCATTGGATAAGTATGAAGAGGTGATCCAAATGGCCGACAAGCTTGAGAACGTATTCCTGAAAGTTTCAACGATCCACCGGATCGGAGAGTCTTATGTATCCCTAAACAAGTCTGAAAAAGCCCTGGTTTATTTGTTGAACAATATTTCTGTTGCCAGACGTTACGAGTTTCGACGTGAATTGGAACGATCACTCAAACTCATTTCTCAAATTTATGCCAAACGAAAGGAGATCGGAAAAGCGTATGATTACCAGAACCAATACCTCGCCGTCCATGACTCTCTTTATCAGCAGCAGAGCAGCGAGCAAATGGCATTGATGCAGGTGAAGTTTGATTCTGAAATGAAAGAGGCGAAGATCGAATTGTTGACGAAGGACGCACAACTAAAACAGGAAGAGATAAACAGCCAGAGAATGTGGATGTACTTTTCTATTGGCTCTTTGACCCTGATGGCAATCCTTGCATTTGTGTTATTGTACAGCAACAGATTGAAAAAAAGAGCGAATGATGAGCTTGAATTGAAGAACAGTGAAATTCAACTGCAGGCACATCAGCTAAAGAATTTAAATATTACGAAGGATAAGCTATTCTCAATTATTAGTCACGACTTGCGGAGTCCGTTGGCGAGTTTACGTGGTTTGATGGATATCCTTGATTTAGATGGACTATCCAGCCAGGACTTTATTTCCACTTCGAAGAAATTGCGCCGGAGCCTTGAATCGGTGCAGGAGGATTTGGATAATTTATTATTCTGGGCCCAGTCGCAGCTGAATGGACTCCAAAGTAATCCTGAAAATCTGCAACTGCGACCAATAGTCGACGAGAAGATAGAACTTTTTGGAGAGATCGCTCAGCAAAAGAAAATTACCATATTGAACGAGATTGATGATTCGATTTCAGTAGTTGCGGACAGGAACCACATCAGTTTGGTGGTTCGAAACTTGTTGGCGAATGCCATAAAATTCAATAAGCTTGGGGGACTGATCACGATCACCGAAAAAAATATCGGCGATTATATAGAGATCTCGGTTTCTGATTCCGGGGTGGGAATGACGACCAGCGACCTGGGAAAACTATTCAATGCTGAAACGCACTTCACCAATCCTGGCACGCATCAGGAAAAAGGTGTAGGCATAGGGTTGTTACTCACAAAGGAATTCATTGAAAAAAGCGGTGGATCCATTTGGGCTACCAGTGAGCTTGGTAAGGGATCCACCTTTACATTTACTGTAAAACAAGGACTGCCAGTTCCGGCACCTGAGTTTTTCTAAGTTCAGCCCTTTAACTTCTCAAGTTCAGCCTTGTAAAGGTTTTCGTTGGCTTTTTGATTTTCCGGCAAGTTCTTAATGGCGATCTCCCAATTCTTTATTGCGTTTTTCTTGTCCCCGACAGCTGTGTATCCCCGCGCCAGACCGACATAAGTTGTGAACTTATCTTCAGGATGAAGCTGATGGTTAAGTTTGAAAACTTCCATTGCCTTTTCATTTTTCCCGGCCCCTAGAAGAGCCCTTGCGTATTGATGAATAGACTGCATTGTTGCAGAAGGTAGTTTAATAGCCTTGTTCATGATTGCTTCGGCTTCTTTATCTCTTCCCATAGCGTCTAGCACGAGGGCTTTTGTTTGCAGAGATGAAAAGTCTTCCTGACCAATGAACGGGCCGCTTATTGCAACGTCAGCCCAGGTAAGTGCTTCGTCAAGGTTAATCTTGTTTTGAGCACAAAATTGAGCAGCTGTCATCCAGCCCTGATACGTAAAACCAGTTGTCGTTCCGCGAAGCTCATCCCTCATCCTGTTAACAAAGAGCTCGTTTA
>DATHIE010000809.1:0-7342 GCA_035316905.1 Chryseolinea sp.
TGCAGAATGATGGTTCGTCTTTCACTATTAAACCGTTGCCTCTACAGGCTCAGGTGTCACCGGTATTTGCTTTACACGCGATGGATGTAAATGATGACGGGAATTTAGATATCATCACGGCTGGAAATCTATTTAAAATGGGCGCTCGTTTTGGAATGGCTGCCGGAAATTTCGGTACGGTACTCCTGGGTGATGGCCACGGTAATTTCAAGTCACTTTCTTCCATAGAGAGTGGGTTGTGTATTCGCGGCGAAGTAAGAAATATCGTAGGGGACAAAGAGAAATTAATTTTTGCGGTCAATGACAATGCTCCCGTTGTCTATGGTCTACGGTGAAAGCTGGTAGGCTTGTCTTTCACGACTCGGGTACTTCATATACGCCGGTCGAAACCAAAGTTTCACACTTCAAACCAAGGCAATGAAGATAAGTGTTATTATTCCTACACTTAATGAAGAGACTACAATTCAAAGCCTTGTAGCGTTTGTCTTGAGATACGGTACCCCATACGTGGCCGAGGTCATTGTTGTAGACGGCAGGAGCACAGACAATACGGTGGATTGTGCGGTAAGGTCTGGTGCAACAACACTGGTTTGCGACAAAAGATCCAGGGCAAGTCAGCTGAACCTAGGGGCATATAGCGCACGTGGTGAAATATTGTACTTCGTCCATGCTGATGTGAAACCTCCGGAGTCTTTTGTCAATGATATCTTGCTGGCACATGGCGATGGCTACGAGGCTGGATGCTACAGGTTTAAATTTGATTCGGCCAAATTCATGCTGAAGATTAATTCATACTTCACGCGATTCAACTCCATCATGTGCAGGGGAGGAGATCAAACACTTTTTATTACAAAGGATTTGTTTTCCATGCTAGGCGGCTTTGACGACTACTACACGATCATGGAAGACTATGATTTGATTCAGAAAATAAGGAGGAGTGCACGGTTTAAGATAATACCCAAAAGTGTACTGGTTTCGTCTCGTAAGTATGAACACAACAGCTGGTTACGAGTCCAGGCCGCCAATTTCATAGTATTCATGATGTTCTTTATGGGGTGTAAGCCATCGACGATGAAAAGTGCATACGAAAGGATGTTGAACTACAGATAACTTGTTTAGGTGCTTTATCCTAACAACATAAATGCGCATCGTGATTTCTCATATGTCGAAACCTACGAACATTTCTCGCTTCTGTCTGTCTGTAAAGAGCTTCCGTAGCTGGTAATTCCATGTCCCATTTTGAAACTCATTAACGTGCAACGATGCCACTGGGGGCGCTAAATCATCGCTGAAAACCCCCTGCAAACGTTACAATCAGACTTTTACTACCGTAGGTCCCGCTTCGTAGACGAGGGCATTAAATTTGACATTCTCCTCCATAATTCGGCTCGACTGAAGGGGCGACCGATGTTGCCCGCCACGTTTATCGGACGAAAAATGGAACCCTGTCACCAATCAATCGTGATGGACATCCATCGAGCGTCCAAAGTATTATAAAGAAATTTATAAGTGAATTGAAATAAAACCCCATGAAGAAAGTTGCACTGATTGCTATCCTGTCCGGAATACTTCTGGCAATAGTAGGTATTTTCTGGTTTCAGGAGATGCAGTATTTAATGCCCACGCCTGTGCCCGTAGGTTACAAGGTAGTGCGGCCGGAAGAACTTATCCAATACGATGCGGTTCTCCTTCCTCAGAAACATGAAAGACCGAAGCTACTTCATTTTTTTAATCCGGATTGTCCCTGCTCCCGGTTCAACCTCAAGCATTTTAAGGCTCTCAATAAAGATTATAGCGATAAGATCGATTTCTACATGGTTGTAGATAGTGAAGAACAAATTGAGCGAGCGAAAGAATTGATCGATAGCGAGATGACTATCGTGGTTGATCGCGGCAAGAAACTGGCCAACGCATGTGGCGTCTATTCTACTCCTCAGGCAGCAATTATCCAGGCTTCAAACGAATTGTACTTTAGAGGGAATTATAACCGATCAAGATACTGCACCAATAAGGACAGCAACTTTGTGCAAATGGCGCTCGACTCATTGGTTGCGAAAAAGGAACCACCGATATTCAACGAGCTGGCCACTAATTCATATGGTTGCAGTATCCCGACTGATAAAACCGCCACAATCCAATGAACACATTAGGGCTCTCCCCCAGCCACATATTAAGTGATGACAAGCTTAGTGAAAGCGAGTTGAAAGATCTCAAGAAGGGCATCTTTTCATTCGCAAACAAAGTGAATGAAGGGCTACTGCTGGCCATGTTTTTGTTCGGAATATTCATTGCCCTTTTTTACGACACATGGCTGGTGGCTTTTGCAGTTGGTGGATTATGTCTGATAGCGTACTACACCACAAAGAAGATGCTGCCTGATTCAGAGCTCTATCAGTATGTACTAAGTGGGATCGCTGCAATTTTTTCGGCACAATTTATCT
Organism: Chryseolinea sp.; assembly: GCA_035316905.1. Classification (GTDB taxonomy): domain Bacteria; phylum Bacteroidota; class Bacteroidia; order Cytophagales; family Cyclobacteriaceae; genus Chryseolinea. The sequence continues at coordinate 2,442 of DATHIE010000809.1, forward strand.
ACCAGATGCATGGGATGGCGGAGATGCACTTCTGGGTGTTCATCTGTTCAACGATAATGATCATCTATCAAAACTGGAAACTTCAGATCCCCTTGATTGTGATCGTGGTCATTCACCATGGCTCCTTTGCGTATCTTCAGTATGCAGGGTATAAGGAAATTTATTTTACTCAGCTAGACTATATGGATTTGACAACATTCCTTTTCCATGGTGTACTGGCGGCCTGCGTTTGTCTCGTGTCAGCATATTGGAGTTACACCATCTATACGCGTACCATACAGGATGCAGTGAATCTCAAAACACAGTTGATATTAAAGGCAGAGCTGCAGGAAAAAAATCAAGCGCTTACCGTTTCAGAGGAAGAATTACGCGCTTCACAAGAAGAACTCCTGGCGTCGCAGGAAGAGCTCACTCAAATCAACGAGAACCTCAACAACGTCGTGCTTGAAAGGACCTTGACAATCATAGACCAGAATAAAAAATTTGTTCACCACGCCTTCATAAACGCACATAAAGTAAGAAGTCCGCTGGCTCGTATTCAGGGGCTTGTAAATCTGCTGAGTTACGAGGCCCCTCGCTTAACTGAGAATGGCCAGGAGATTCATCGCTTGTTAAAAATTTCTTCTGAGGAAATGGATGATATCCTCCGGGAAGTGAAAGTCAATCTCGACGCTGCAGAATACAAAGGTTTACTTGATGATTTGGATGGCCTCGGTATAGCGCGGCAAGCGTGACATTAACGCTTATTTTTTTACCGTGTATTCTAATTCAACTAAGCACTTGATTAATCTTTGCGACTTAGATTGATGTTTGTAAGATCCGGAGCCGTTGCTGGTGAATGAAATTGCAAGGGAAGTCGGAATTCGAAGGATTGTTGAGAATGGTTAGAACGTTATTTGAAGCAAAACTACAAATGTAAACCGAGCCCGTCCTTGATTATCCACCTGTGTTCGCAGCAGTACCCGCGCTTAGGTTATCAACTGGTCTCCAGGAGTTAATTGTTGGTTCAAGTGTGGGACCGGGCCGAAATATTATTACCTATATGATCGCAATAATTTCTAAATTGTGAGATAAGTTCCGCATGAACCATTAGACTGCGGATGACTGAACTTCTGGGCCGAAAGATTCGAAGTTATTAGCTAAGGGGTAGTTTGAACACAGAACATTTACCAAAGGGCAATCTAATCGGGTTGGAAAACATTTCCCTCCTAGACAGGTTTGTATACAACCGGATTCATTTAACTATTTGCTCAATGTGCGCGTTGTGGTGCACTTCCAATGTACTCGGCATACAATACTCCACGAGCACATGGATCATCGTATGCTTATCAGTCACAATTATCTATCAACTAAACAGGGTATCAGATTTTACGGAAGACTGCTACAATGCGCCGAGGGAATATGCTTTTAACAGCAAATATTCGAGGGAAATAGTCTCGGTCGCTGTTATTGCTGGGGCAATTCTTTGCGTGTACCTAATAAAAAATCTTATTCTGATTGTTTATGTGTTCCCGTTACTGGGTTTAGGTCTATTTTATAATTTCAAAATTCTAAATTCAACCCGTCTGAAGGATATTCCAGTTGTTAAGAACATAGCCTCAGCATTCGGTTGGTCTTTCGCCACTGTGATTTTCCAAGCTTGGCTGATCATCAGGCGATACAACCGGCCACTATAATTCTATTTACCTATTTATTTCTCGGCGTTCTTAGCAGTGAACTGCTATGGGACATACGCGATATGGCGGGTGACAACGAAAACAAGATTAGAACAATACCGATTATTTTGGGAAGGTCCAGAACAAACAAAATATTGCTCATGATCAATTGGCTTGCCATATCTTTAGTCATCGGATGCATTGGTCTCGGTCTCATAGACCTTGCATGGGCATCGTTTCTTGTTAATAACATTGCCTCCATTCTCTGGGTAAGTTTTATGCGCACGATTCATATTGACCGAAAGCTTTCACACCAGCTTTTGGGAATTCAAATATCAATACTTATTGTAATGGGTTTTGTATTTAAAATAATAAACTAATGGACAAAAGGGACGAATATCTTTATAACATCTGCACAACGGGAATGACGTTGGTGATGACTTTCTCATTAGCAAAATATCGGGGCAGTTCATTCGTTATCTAGATAGACCCTCCGCGTTATTCGATGATAACATTTTAGCGGGGACATTTATTACCCTTACTTGTCTAATTGCGATTGTAGGTATTATCATTACGCTGTCGGTGGCTCATAAAGAATTCAATTTACCGTTTGCCTTTATCAATTTCATCATCTCCATTTTTTTCGTATCCGTGCCTCTTTTTATCTCTGCAGACTCAATTAATTCTTCGATCACCTTTTCGGATGATAAAGTTGTTCTAAAGCGAGAATCCTTTGTCTTTGGAATATCCCTATTCATTATCTCATTTATCTTCCTATTGTTATATCTGTTTATTGTTTATTTTCAAAATAAGAAAACTTCAGAAATACCAACTTCGAAGTATTTTCAAATTGGCGTATTTCATTTAGCTGCTATTTTGTTCGGTATTTTGTGCATCTTCATTTACGAGATTCCGAGACTGTTGATGTTCATTTCATTTGCCGCATTTTTGGGCAGCGGATTTTACCTCTATTTCCTTTGGAGTACCCGATCAAGTATCAAGGAAAATTCCATATCATAAATTAAGAATCGTTGTATCAATGATTGTAATAAGGCATTATCTCTATCCTTTTTAAATTTGTTTTTTTGGAATAGATTTTTTCATCAAGTCAGCATTGGTGTCTTAACGACCCTGCAATCTCTCCATTACAATATCACCCAATGGCGACAGGCTATATCCGATCTCATGGCTTATCGTTAGTCCCAGGTTTTTCAGTTTTCTGACGTTCACTTTGAAATCGAGTTTGTCCATCTGCATGATCTCTGCCAGATCGCCGGCGCGGCGTTCCGGATATCGTTTGATGAGTTTCATTACCTTCAGCACCCACGGCCCGCGTGTTTTGTCAAGTCGCTCAAGCTTAGTCTTTAGTTTTTGAAATTCGGACTCGTGCAGATCCGTTTTCTCACGAAGCTCTAGTCGTGGAACTTCGGAATGGTATTTCAATTTCACTTTATAAATTGTTCCGGTCTTAACTTTGTAGAGATCATTCATTAGCAGATTGACACTTTCATAGCCGGCCTTTGTTGCGTCGATTTTTGTGATAGCGTTCTCTTTGACTGGCTCGACGTCCGTTACACGGATCACACCAACTGCTGTCTTCATGGTGCTTCCTTTCTTTACGTTTGGCGTCTCCCACCGTCTGAATGCGTGGGTGATCGTTCCTGATTTGATTCCGTTGAGTTGATGGAGCTTGAAGATCATCGTTGTATTGGTAACTCTAATTTCGCAATTAAAAGGATTTTTTTGGATATGCATTCAAGTCCCCTGAAGGGGGATTTAGGGGGTTGAAGCCCACAAAAAAACGCTATCGACAAACAAGTTTGTACCTGTGTCCCTCCAGACCAAGAAGTTGTCTTTTTAGACAAGCGTACTTCCAGCACGCATCTCCCACCTTTGCTTCACACAAAACGCAAAAGCAGATGAAACAAATTTTGATTTTTTGCATGCTATCCATTGTCTGTTTTAGCATTCAATGTCAACCATTAACAAACAAATCCATGACAAACACAAAAATTGCACATGCCGTTAATAAGGCGGTAATGGAAGGCGACGTTAGCGCTATCGCGTCGCTAGTGAAGGAGAACTATGTTCAGCATACGCCAGTAGTGCGCGATGGCCGTGAGGGACTCGAGTTGCTCGTGGCAAAAATCAGAAACAAAGAGCTGCCAGCTCCGCAAATTAAGAATATCAGAACCTTTACTGATGGTGATTGCGTGATCCTGCATCACGATGTAATGTGGCCGAACAGAAAAGCTATGTTTGAGATCTTTCGAATGGAGGGTGGCCTTGGGGTCGAGCATTGGAGCGGTGTCCAGGATCACCCCGAAGAAACCGTCAATGGACATAGTATGCTCGATGGGGCTACAGAGATCAATGACAAGGCCAATACGGCTAAGAACAAGGAACTGGCAAGGTCTTTTGTAGAGACCATCCTGATCAAAGGTGAGTTCGATAAGATCCTGAATTTTTATCATCCGCAAATCATTCAACACAATCCCCACATCGACAATACGGTGCCAGGTTTGTTGAAAGGAATTGAGGGGTTACAAAAGCAGGGTGTAACTCTTCAAATTCAAAAGGTATGGAAAGTCTTTGGTGAGGGAAACTTTGTGCTAGTGTGTTCGGAAGGATTGTTTGCTGACAAGCACACGGCTTTTTTCGATCTCTTCAGAACCGAAGAAGGTAAGATCGTTGAACATTGGGATGTGCTTCAGGAAATTCCTCCTCGGGAAAAGCAGGCCCACGGCAACGGTTTTTTCTATCGTTGAAATTAAAAATAAAAACTTTTTGTTCGTTCATGAACCCATTTGCGTGCAGCAGGTGGGTTCTTAACATCTTCAACTATGACTAACCCTCTTCGCATTGGCATTGTTGTTTACCAGAACTGCACGTCGTCCATGGTGACAGGTTTCTGGGACATTGTAACGCTGGCTAATCAACTATATTCTCAACAGCCAGGTAGCAAACTATTTGAGCTTGAACTAGTAGGCGCCAGCAAATCACCCATCCATAGCTTCAGCGGGTTGACGTTCACGCCTCACAGGACAATTCAGTCTCAAAATAAATACGATGTGGTTTATGTACCCGGCTTTATCGGTGACGCTGATGCCGTAATGATGGCAGAGCAGAAGATCATCCAATGGCTACGGAGAATGAACGAGCGGAAGACGATTTTATCCGCCGCATGCAACGGCAATTTCTTGTTGGCTGGTTCCGGCGCGCTCGACAATAAGAAGGCAACGACAC
>DATHIE010000810.1:0-12063 GCA_035316905.1 Chryseolinea sp.
TGTCGTAATACATCCGCAGCGTGTTTACGGATGGCGATTCATTTGCATTGACATAAAGAACATTCAAGGATGGGTCGTATGAGGCGCCGCCCCATTCAACTCCACCCTGGTGACTAGGGGTGGTAATTGTCCCTTGCAAAGACGGAGGAGTATAGATAAATCCGGTTTGAAATTTTCTGAATTGTTCCAACGCGGATGCCCGTGATTCAGGAGTAACATTGGTAAGGTCTGATTCGTCCAGTGATAATCGTACGAGGGGAGGAGGTTTGAGTGGAAATGGCTGCGTTGGCCATGCTTCTTCGCCCGGTATGGTTGAGGGTGGCACTGGGATCTCTTGCACAGGGAACAATGGTGTTCCCGTGTCACGGTCGAGGACGAACGTAAGGCCCATTTTTGTCAGCTGCACAACGGCATCCCTGGTTGAATCGCCAGATTGTATGGTCACCAGAATGGGTGCCGCCGGATTGTCATAATCCCAGATATCATGATGTACTGTCTGATAGTGCCATTGACGTATTCCTGTTGTCGCATCCAGGGCAATAACACAATTGCCGAACAGGTTTGTGCCTTTCCTGTATCCTCCATAAAAATCATTTGCCGGCGATCCTGTTGCAAAGAAGACCCAGCCTCTTTTTTCATCGACTGAAAATCCTCCCCAGGGATTGGCACCGCCGTACATTTCTCCTTCTATAAAATTCCAGGTATCATAGCCAAATTCACCTTTTTGTGGTATGGTATGGAAGGTCCATTTGAATTCTCCGGTAACTGCGTCGTAAGCCCTAACGTGTCCCGGCGTTGAATTGTACTCTTCAGGTACGCGTGATGTCACAATCAGAAAATTTTTATACACTATCCCTGGCGTTGTCACCTCGATCGACGCATTCGCCGGATCTATCCCCAGATCCTGCTTAAGATCGATAAAACCGCCATGGCCAAATGACTTGATCAATTCACCCGATTTTGCATCTAGCCCATATACTCTGTCATTGACGAAATGAAAAATTCGTTTCCCTTCTGGTCCTTCCCAGTAGGTAACGCCCCGGCTACGACCGCGAAAGATTTTTTTACCTTCATTGTATTGAGAAGATCCGAATTTCCATACTTGCTTTCCTGTAGTTGCGTTCAGAGCGATGGCATCTAACCTGGGCGTTGTAAAATACATCAGGCCCTCCACGATAATTGGGTTAGAATACATGGATGGACCATTCGGGTCGCCAGTATGATATTCCCATACCGGTTTTAGCCTGCTTACATTGGTGGCATTGATTTGCGCTAGCTCCGAATATTGATTGGATTTTTTATCTCCCCGGTAGATTGCCCAATCCGTATAATTATCATACTTTTCTGTAGTTGTGTCTTTTGAAGATTCTTTGGAAGCATCTTTCTCACAGGAGATACTTACCAGGCACAGGAAGAAAAGTATATATCGTGGCATAAGACTCATTTGCCTGACATCTCGAAGCATTTGATAGACATTTTTATTTTCACAGGTCAGGATGTTTTAGGAAAGTGAACGATGGGTCAATTTGCAATTTCTATTTATAACCAGGCGCTTATTTTTCAAGATAAGAGGTGAGGTTCACTCATTCGAATACTCTTTCCACAAGCGGTTGAGGTTATTCTGGTCATACTCCCCGGTGTAAATTATCAATCTGTATCTGAAGACCACCGACTTTCCTTTTTGAATACTCCAATCTCCCAGAATCTGACGTGAAGGTCCAAGACCAAGCTCATTATCAACTCGCCAGGCAACAGGTGAGTCGACGTTATCAGGATGGTCCAACATAGCGATGTGTGCTTTGTCATCGCGTCCATCAATGTGTATTCCAATGTCGTTCCATATTGAGCGCTGACCTTCGGCCTCGCTATTTCTTTTTCCTTCTGCATTGATTATCTCGCCATCAATACCTGGATGCCACGGCATTCGAAGAAACAATCCTCCAACATAGAATTGTCCCATTGTAAGATCGGTTTTTGCTTCTCCCTGCCATTCAAGATCCAACAGAAGTTTTCCGTTATTCTCCTGCAATGACCATGTTTGTGTTTCTGTAAGGATTGCATTTCCCGATTCGTCAAGCAAATCATAAATCAGCTGCCATTGTACCATCGACCCCTGCTCCCGTAAAGCTCGGGCAGATACACGTCGCCAGTAATCTCCCTTCCAATTCATAAAATAATCGCGACCATTTACCTTTTTCAGTCCCCAATAAAGTCCCGTTTGATGTTTATGGTGGTCAGGACTAAATTCTGTAAGAATTCCCTTTCCGTCCGGCGCCATGATCGGATGGATATAAGGCCGGATATCTGTTTTTACATTTTGAGTCAATACAAGCTTATTGTCGTCTCGGAATACAGAAATGGTTTCTGTGTTTTGATCGTGGCGTACGGTCAATATTTCGTTACGCGTGTCTTGCGGATAGCAATTGAGCTGTGCAAAGAGGAGAAGTGTAGTTAAGCTGAAGGGCTTCATGCTCATGGTCGTATGCCTAAAGATATCGTTAACCAAAATGTTTAGCAATGTGAATTTGCCGTTCTCATCAATTCGTGGATCATAACGTGCCTGACTTCGATAATTTGTGCCCAGACTTTTTTACCGCAGAAGACGCAAAAGAATGCACGCAGAAGGCCGCAGAGAAATACAACTCCTTTGCCGTTGCGATCGGAATGGATGTAATCAACATCGACAAAATATTTCCTAGCTTGATTTTTTTAGCAGCAACTATAGCCACCCCGATCGTCTGAAAAAATAGTACATCAATCCACAAGTGCCAATTATTGAGGCAAGCACCAGCGGATAACCATATGACCATTCTAGTTCTGGCATTGCTTTAAAGTTCATTCCATAAATACCTGCAATCATGGTAGGAACGCCGATGATAGCCGCCCAACCTGCGAATCTTTTGGACACGTCGTTTTGCGAGATGGATACCAGCGACAGGTTGGCTTCCAACGCGGTGGAGAGGAGTTCCCGCGCATTGTCGACCATTTCATTGATGCGCACAGCGTGGTCATATACATCGCGGAAATAGGGACGTGTCTCTTCATCAACCAGGCTAAGGTCGAACCGCATAAGCTTGTTACAGATATCGATCAGCGGTGAGACCGAACGTTTCACTTCCAGCAATTTCCGTTTGAGCACATAAATCTGTTGTGTAGTCTCCCGTTTGGATGTTTCTTCAAAGATCCTGTCTTCAAGGATGGCTAGTTGTTCTTCTAATCCATCAATCACGGGAAAATATTGGTCGACGATAAAATCCATTACCGCATACAAAGCGAACGCGGGTCCTTTTTGAAGCAGGTGAGGGGTGCTTTCGCAACGCGCCCGAACGTCGATGTATGAAAGAGAGGATCCGTGCCTGATAGTGATAAGGAAATTCTTGCCGAGGAAAAAATGTGTCTCGCCAAGGTCGATCATGTGACCATTCATTTGCGCTGTGCGGAGAACTATAAAAAGGATTTCCCCGTACGCTTCGATCTTAGGCCGTTGATGTGCGCGGTGAGCATCTTCAATCGCGAGGTCGTGAAGGCCAAATACCAATTGAATCCGCTTCAACATATTGTCGCTTGGTTCCTGAAGGCCGATCCACACGAAAGTATCTGGTTCAACTAAAAGGTCACCCAGGTCTTCGATATCAGCCGAAGCGGCTTTCCGGCCTTTAGCATAAGCGGAGCAGTTGACGACACAGTCCATAATTAAATTGAAAGGAGTATTAGCCTTACAGCACCTCGGTGGATAAATCTCTAACGGCTAAGGATAAGTTACCAATTAGTCTTCGAAGTTCCGTGCATTCGTAAACAAAATAATGTCGGCTTGTTAAGTTTGGTAATCAAAATTAGCGACAACCTTCGCGCAACTTTGCGCCGCGCCAGCCGTAGCCTTGCGAAGGCTGGTCCCTTGCGTCTCTGCGGTGAGGCACTCTCCCTCATTTTGCACTCACCTATTACCACGCTGAATTTTTTTTCTTCAACTAACAGGAAGCTGAATAATAAACTCGCATCCTTCACCTTCTTTCGTATCCACTTTCAGTTCGCCGCCGTGTCCTTTTGTGATAATTTCATAGCTAAGCGATAAACCTAACCCAGTACCCTGGCCCGTCGGTTTAGTGGTGAAAAAAGGCTGGAAGATCTTTTCCCTGATCGCATCCGAAATGCCGACGCCATTATCTTTGACTATTATCTCCACTTTTCCATTCTCCGTTCGGGTGCTGACTGTAACTGTTGGTTCGTATTTCCCTTCAGTCTGTCTGGCTTTTTCACTTACAGCATAGAAAGCATTGTTGATCAGGTTTAAAATAACTCTTCCAATATCCTGCGTCATTACATTCACCTTTGGTAGTGTAGGATCAAGGTTGGATTCAAACTTGGCGTTAAATGATTTCTCCTTGGCACGCAGTCCGTGGTACGCTAGCCGCAAGTATTCTTCACAAAGAGCGTTGATGTCGGTTAGTTCTTTTTGGCCGCTGCTGGTGCGACTATGTGCAAGCATACCCTTAACGATTACATCGGCGCGCTTGCCATGATGGTTGATCTTTTCTGCATTCGCCTTGATATCTTTTGCAATCGCTTTAGCCGATTGCGTATTGCCAGCCGTCAACTCGATATGAAGTTCATCCAGCAGTTCAGTGTTCAGCTCAGAGAAATTATTCACGAAGTTCAACGGATTTTGAATTTCATGTGCGATGCCAGCGGTGAGCTCACCGAGGCTTGCCATCTTTTCGGATTGAATAAGTTGTGACTGCGTGGCTTTAAGTTCAGCGAGCGTCGCCTCTACACGATTTTTGGCATCTTCAAGCCGCCTGAAATCTTCATAACGCGCGTAAGCGACCGAAAAAGAATCAGCAAGCGAATTCATTAAACTGATCTGATCATCTTCTAACGGCTCAACGCTTCCAACATACAACATGCCTTGTGAAAAGGGAACGAACTGCAGAGTAATTAATTCCGGTAGTTTTATGCCACCGAGATATTGTTCCGGTGTTGTGATTTGACCCTGCCTCAATAGGGTTTGAATCCAATCTGCAAACTGTTGACTTGTCCACTGGGTTGTATATACTTCCCCTGAGCGCCAATGATCAGTTGCGTTTCTTATCAACTCAGAAATGTCGAATGGCACATGAAGCGTGGCTAAAGACTTACCCTCTGGAGTTGAGAAATACATATGCGCAATCTTCTCTTGATCATCGACTATAACCACACCGCACCTGAAAAATGGCACTCCCAATGATGTTAGCTCCTGCCATACCAAGGGTGTGATTCGCTGAAGATCATTCGCAGTTCGCATGGAGGCAATCTCCGCTCTGACTCGCTCAAGAGAGGATTGCCTAAGTACTTCAAGTGTGCGAGCTTCGGCTTTTTGCAGATCAAGAAAACGCGTATAGATGAGTCCGAATACGTTGGCAAATCTGACCATTACCAAACACTCCTCTTCGCTGAGCGATTGACTTGTGATCACGTTGAGTGTTCCTTGGGAAAAAAAGAAAGAGTAAAAGAACTCTTCATGATGATAGCCCTGACCCAGAGGTTGCGAGAGGTAGGTAGACATTGTTTGATAATATTCCTTTACCTGATCGCCTTTTAGCACCGTTACCACAAATGGTTTCTTTTGCTGCCTTGCGGGGATAATGTTACTGAATACAGGATGGATATGAAGACTGAAATAGTCAAGGACTTGCATTACCTCCTCGGTATTTGAACCGGTCGTGACCCAAAGTTCCATTGCTTCGTTAGGATCATCAAAAATTCCCACCCCGGTACGAATGGCCTGGATGTTCAATTCTTTCAATTGCCGAAATAAAACGGCGGAGGTCTCCGATAACTCCGAACTGCTCCGCATGCCCATCGTACGGCTGCGAACTTTCTCAAGAGCTGCTTCAATTTCAAGTGCCCTGTTCTTCTGTCGAAGCTCACGGGTCAATTCTTCTAACTGGTCTTCGAGACTGCCTTTTGGTTTCATGAGCCTATCCGTTCGTTCACGTCTGAGATGACTATTGCAGTCATCGTTGAATTAGTCAGCCGTGGAAAGGTCGATGATGTTCGAAACCTGAGTGACGCTGTTTGCCGGGAAGCCGGCTAGTTGTGCGTGTTTCCGGATCAGGTCTTCGTTAGGTGCGAGATATATGCAGTAGATTTTATCACCCGCCACGTAGCTGTGGATCCACTGAATGTCGGTGCCAAGTGCGGTTAATACCTCTCTGGACTTCTGTGAAATCGCCTTAAGCTTTTCAGAAGAAAAGCCTCCTGCGTTCGGTATGTGTCTTTCAATTATGAATTTTGGCATAGATGTATTTTTGAAATGGTCTGTTTGACCGCCTTGGTACATCATCGAAGTTTAGCTTGATGAGAATTTGTTAACCAAGATCAGCCGGTCACCCAAGTCAAGGTAGTAATTTTCTCGGATGGCTCATTGTTTTTACAGACGAAAAGTGAGCCCCATTCGGTTTCCGAATTTATAATTTTGATTGACGGAAAAATCTCCCGGCAATCCGGCGGTCAAACCCCTTGCATTCCTATTGCTTGAACTAAGTAATCCAATGCAACGTCTTGGGGGCGACAGGATTTACGAAAGGAGTTTTGTTCTGCAGCGAAAGATCCCACTGCCGTTTCAATTCGTGATACCACCTCGCCTGGGCATCCGGTTCGCCCAGTAGCATCAACGTTGGCTTCGACTTCAACCCCTCACCAAGCTTTCTGAATACGCCAAGGTCCTGGTGAATGAATTGTTTTCCCAAATGACGAAGCGGCCACCAAAAATATTTGATCAATCCGATTGACGTATAAAAAATGTGATTGAGTTCCGTTTCCTTCTCATTAATAGGGGTCAGACAGGTAATCGAGACGATATCATTCTTGCCCGCTTGTATATGTTCAATCCTTGTTCCGGGTAGCTGGAAATTTATTTCAGTCGATGTCCCACCCTTCAGAACGGAGTATCCTTTCGAGTTGGAAGAGGGCGCGTGTCGTGTCATCTTAAATCCAAGGTCGACTGGCTCGAACTTCTTTTCCTTAAGCTTCAGCTTGCTGGCAGACCTCCAATACCATGATTGATGTACAAATGTTACATGCGCCGGATCGATGAGTCCGATGACGGCATGATCAATATCAGCTGGCATTGTAACCTTCTCAACAAAAAGAAAATTTTTCTCTTCCGGTACCAACAAATTAGGGATCCTGTCTTCGGCTCCTTGAAGATCTTGTTTGTTCCATGGAATATAAACCCAGATCGTTCCGTTGATCTCCCTGCATGGATACTGAAACACTCTTATCTTCTTTGGATCAAAACGTTCATCGGCTAACGCAGGAATTTCAAGACAAGTCCCGTTATGATCGAACTTCCACCCGTGATAACAACACTGAATCACCTTACCGTCATACCATCCATGTGATAGTGGTACTCCGCGATGCGGGCAGTTGTCTTTTAATGCAAATGGTTTGTTGTCTTCACTTCTTCCAAAAACAATACGTTCCCCAAGGATCTCTTTAGCAATCAGCTTGCCTTTATGCAAAAAGGAGCCATGCATCGAGAAATACCATAGATTCTTAAGGAACAGTGATTCCGTCATCTTATACTATATTGAGAATGCCTCAAAGAAAGGGCTAAACCATAAGTTTCCAAAATTCCCAAAGACATTAAGATTGGCAAAAATTTGTGCCCTCCAACGCATTCCGCAATCGATTTCTGTAATTTTAGTTGTTTATTTTTAATATTTTAATCCCTTATTTGAAACCAAACATCTAATAACCTAATGAAAAGAAAATTACGCATGGGCATGGTAGGTGGTGGCCTAACCTCATTTATCGGCCCCGTTCATCGCAAAGCAGCTGGTATCGATGGAGAGATCGAGTTGGTCTGCGGTGCGTTCAGCATTATCCCGGGAGAATCGAAAGCAACAGGTGAAGCTCTTTACCTTGATCCCAGCCGAGTTTATGAATCCTACCCCGAAATGTTTGAGGCTGAAAAGAAGATGCCTCCTGAAAAAAGAATAGATTTTGTTTCTGTAGTTACACCTAATCACGTTCACTACGGCCCTTCTAAAATGGCCCTCGAATCAGGCTTCCATGTTATTGTTGAAAAGCCTATCTCATTTAATCTGGATGAAGCGAAATCGCTGCAGAAATTGGTTGATAAAAGTGGACTCGTATTAGGACTTACTCATACTTATACTGGCTATCCACTTGTCAAAGAAGCCAAGGCTATGGTAGCTGCAGGAAAATTTGGAAAGATCCGCAAAGTATTCGTCGAGTATCCTCAAGGTTGGTTGTCAACACTCCTTGAAGGAACAGGAAACATGCAGGCGTCGTGGCGAACAGACCCTAAGCAGTCAGGAATGGGAGGGGCAATTGGTGATATCGGTACTCACGCCGCGAACCTCGCTGAATATATTATCGGCTCCGACATCACGGAGATATGCGCAATGCTAAACACCGTCGTTAAAGGTCGACATCTTGATGACGACAGCTCTATGCTGCTGAGATTCGCTAATGGCGCAACGGGAGTACTACTGGCAACGCAGGTTGCGGCAGGAGAAGAGAACAATCTCAACATCCGGGTTTATGGTGAAAAAGGTGGATTGGAGTGGAAACAGGAAGACCCGAATACTATGATCCTGAAGTGGCTGGACAGGCCGAAGGAGATTATTCGCGCCGGTCAGGGTTATCTTAGCGACGAAGCCAAACGCTTTACACGCACACCGGCTGGCCATCCGGAGGGATACCTGGAAGCATTTGCCAATATTTACAGGGAGTTTACCAAAGCAGTTCGTGCTTACAAGCCGGGCAAAAAGTTTAACATAGCCAAGTTTGATATTCCTGGAGTGGACGACGGAGTTCGCGGTATGACCTTCGTTCAAACTGCCGTGAAATCGTCGGGCTCAACAAGAAAGTGGACGAAGCTGAAATAGCGCGATCCTTTACTCAAATTAATGTACAACCAAACGTTTCTGTCTATTTAATGAAAACAATTAAAGGACCTGCGATCTTTTTGGCGCAGTTCATGGGCGATAAGCCTCCATTCGATAACCTGAAGACTATCTGCAAATGGGCCGCATCTTTCGGATACGTGGGCGTTCAGATCCCCGCCTGGGATGCACGCTGCATAGACCTTCAGAAAGCTGCCGAAAGCAAAGACTACTGTGATGAATTTAAAGGTACAGTGGAGTCCTGCGGACTACAGGTCACAGAATTAGCCACACACCTTCAGGGCCAGCTGGTAGCTGTTCATCCTGCTTACAATGAAATGTTCGATGCATTTGCTCCGAAGAAGTACCACGGTAACCCTAAGGAACGCCAGGCATGGGCCGTTGAACAGATGAAGTTCGCAGCAAAGGCAAGTAAGAATCTCGGATTGACAGCACACGCTACGTTCTCAGGTGCTCTTCTCTGGCATACGGTCTATCCCTGGCCGCAACGCCCGGCGGGTGTAGTCGAAGATGGATTCAAAGAGCTTGCAAAAAGATGGCTGCCGATATTGAATGCCTTCGATAAAGCAGGCGTCGACCTTTGTTATGAAATACATCCGGGTGAGGACCTGCACGACGGAGCAACGTTCGAAAGATTCTGGGAAGCGACTGGCAAACATTCGCGTTGTAATATCCTTTATGACCCGAGCCACTTTGTTCTCCAACAACTGGATTACCTTCAATACATCGACTTCTATCACCAATTTATAAAGATGTTCCATGTTAAGGATGCTGAATTTAATTCTTCCGGCAGGAGCGGTGTCTATGGCGGATATCAGGATTGGGTTAACCGTCCCGGCAGGTTCAGATCATTGGGAGATGGACAAGTTGATTTCAAGTCGATCTTTTCCAAACTGACCCAGTATGGATATGACGGATGGGCGGTACTTGAATGGGAGTGTGCCATCAAGCATCCTGAACAAGGTGCAGCTGAAGGGGCGCCATTTATCAAGAGCCATATCATACGCGTAACAGATCACGCCTTTGACGATTTCGCGGCTTCAGGTAAAAACCAGAAGTTTAACAGAAGAGTCCTTGGACTCTGAGCTAATACTATAACCAACACCAACTAATTGATAATACAATGAAAAAATTATTCTTACTGATCGCGCTGGTAGGGATTGCAAGCGTGTCTATCACTTCCTGTGGATCTAAGAAGGAGGAAGCTAAGGAGAAGGATGCATATGACGATTATGAAACTGCGGAGCCTGCGAAGGAATCATCTGCGGATCTCATCGCACAGGGTCAGGCTTTGGTTGATGGAAGTGATTGTAAAACATGCCATCATCCTACTAACAAGATCATCGGACCTTCACATACTGACGTAGCTAAGAAGTATGACTTCACGAAAGCAAACGTCACTCTGCTCGCTGGAAAAATAATCAATGGAGGTGCTGGGGTATGGGGCGAAATACCAATGTCGCCACATGCCGACATCTCGATGGGTGACGCAGAGAAAATGGCGATGTATGTGCTTTCGCTGGATGGCGAACAGCCCAAAGACTGATTTTGATTTTTATGGCATCCTTTGATCGTGGGATAACTTGTTTAAAAGATATCCCCGGAAGGGGATGCCATTTTTCATAAATAAATAATACTTTAATTCTAAATACTTCCTGATGAAAATACTTTACAGCATTGCACTTTTGATCTTATCGAGTGCGATAACCATATTGACACAAGCGCAGAACACGCTCACTGAAAAAGAAAAGAAAGACGGTTGGAAGCTTTTATTTGATGGCAAATCGACGGCAGGTTGGAGAACTTTCAACGCTGCGAAAGCAGGTCCGGGCTGGAAAGTTCAGAACGGCGAATTATATCTCGACAAAACCGTCAAAGAGGACAGAGGTGACATACTTACAGACGCTGAGTACGAAAATTATGAATTCAGTATTGACTGGAAGATCGATGCATGCGGAAACAGTGGTGTCATCTTTAATGTTGTTGAAGACCCAAAATATACAGCAACCTATGTGACTGGCCCCGAAATGCAAGTACTGGACAACACGTGCCATCCTGACGCCAAGATCATTAAACACCGCGCTGGCGATTTATACGACCTCATCACGAGTTCAAAAGAAACTGTGAAACCAGCGGGCGAATGGAATCACGCAGTGATCCGCTCTGACCGTGGCAAAATGGAGTTCTGGCTCAACGGAACAAAGGTTGTGGAATTCACTATGCACGACACGCAGTGGGATCAAATGGTCGCCGGAAGCAAATTCAAAACTATGCCTGACTTCGGCAAGGCAAGCAAAGGCCGCATCGCCTTACAGGATCACGGCGACAATGTCTGGTTCAGGAATATCAAGATCAGGGAATTGAAGTAGAACAAGGAACGCCCATTTACAAATTAGTCGTTACACTCGTTGTTTCTGACCTCATACCAACGATAACGATTAACGATTAACGGATAACGGATAACGGATAACGGATAACGGATAACGGATAACCCGCAAAACAATCAATCAACAAAATGAAATCTTATTTATCTATAGTAGTATTATTCTTCATTTTTATTTCCTGTGGCCGTGAAAAGCCCAGAGTTTTGGTTTTCTCCAAGACAAATGGTTATCGTCATGAATCCATCGAGGCCGGCAAAGCGGCGATAATCACACTGGGACTTCAGAATAAGTTCGACGTTGATACAACCGAAGATGCAAGCCTTTTTAATGAGGAGAATCTCAAACGTTACCGTACTGTAATATTTCTTAGCACCACTATGGATGTTTTTGATGTGGTACAGCAAGACGACTTCAAAAGATTTATCGAAGCAGGTGGTGGATACGTAGGGATCCACGCAGCGGCAGATACTGAATATGAATGGCCTTGGTACGGCAAGCTGATTGGTGCTTACTTTAAGAGTCATCCTAAAACGCAACAGGCAACGGTAAAAAAAGTTAAGCCGTTTGGAACAAACAAGACGCCAGATACATGGACGCGCACGGATGAATGGTACAACTACAAGAGTATATCAGATGACATAGAGGTGATCTTTGCCCTCGATGAAAGTTCTTATGAAGGCGGCGAGAATGGCGAAAGCCACCCAATCGCATGGTATCATGACTTCGAGGGCGGGCGCTCGTTTTACACTGGAATGGGTCATACA